>NZ_PPPT01000067.1 GCF_006483445.1 Bradyrhizobium guangdongense
TTGCCCGACGGGTCAAGTCTTATTTTCGTATTTCCGAACTTTTATCGATTGCCGATCGGAAAGCTTGCGACGGGCCGCGCAGAACAGTACGGCCCGCCAAAGCGGGCCGCCGTTGTTCAGCGCAATCCGGCGCCGTAGAGTTGCCGCTCCTTGCGCACGTCCTCTGCGCTGTAGGCCGTGCCCGAAGGATCGAAGCTTTCCCAACCGGACTTTTGCCACTCCGCTCTGCGCTCGCGAAGGTTCACGGATGACTGGTCCAGGATCGCTTCCAGGCGCGCACGATCAGCATCGGCGACACGTGCCGAAACCAGCGTGCCGCCACGCCGGACGCCCTCGGCGTAAAGCGGCGCATCCTCTTCCGACACGCCAGCCTGGGTCAGGGCGCCGATGACTCCGCCGGTTGCGGCGCCGGCGGCCGCGCCGACGGCCGTCGACGCGAGCCATCCGGCTGCAACCACCGGGCCGAGCCCGGGGATGGCCAGCAAGCCGAGGCCAGTCAGCAAGCCTGCTGCACCGCCAAGGCCGGCACCGATCCCGGCTCCCGCTCCCGCGCCTTCCGCGCGGTCGTCAACGCCATCGCGATCCCGATCGACCTTCCTGTCGGTGCTGTACCAGTTGTCGGAGTTGTTCGCCACGATGCTCAGATCCGAATGCGGCACACCCGCTGCTTCGAGATTGGTCACAGCGCGCTGCGCGTCTGCATAGTTGTCGTAGAGGCGTGAAATCGTCACGGTCATTTTGAATTCCTTGTCTCGTTTGATCGTTGGATTTACTTGGCCGCGTTGACGTTGCCCTGAAAATCGAGGCTGACGTCGGCGGTCGAGCCGCCCTTGCTGGCCTTGCCGCGCCACACGCCGTTGTCGTCCTTCTTCAACGCCGTGACATTCGTGTAACCGGCCTCCTCGATCTTCGATTTGGCTTGTCCTTCCGTAAAGCTGTTTGCGCCCGCGACCGGCTTGTCCGAGTTGTTCTGGCCGCTGCTGTTCACCGCATTGTTGTTGGGGCGATCGGTCGCAGGGGGATTTTGCGCGAGCGCCGGACCGGCTGCGAGCGAAGCAGCCGTGAGAATCAGTAGAAGAGTCTTTTTCATTTCGTCCTCCAGTTATGGCACTTCACAACACGGCCTGGAGAAGGACGTTCCAATTTTTCCCGTGCTGTTCGCGCAGTTTGTCGCGACATACCGCGCGCCGCACCGGAGCAACCAATGTGGCGACGAAGTTGCCGTTCCTAAAAACCAGCCCTCGCTTGGGTTACGAGCGAGGGCTGTCAGGTTAAGAGAGAGACACCGTGGACAAGCCTGCGCACGGGCAGATCGTTCCTAAGCTCGCGGCGTCGAATGCCCGGAAGAAAGTCGAATGCCTGTCCACCTAACAAATGATAATCGGCCGTCATGACGCCGCACGCTTTTCCACACCCACGAGAAGCAGTAGGAGCCCGGCGCTCCCGCCCACCAGGAATCGATAATTTGCCAACGCACGAACACATCGCTTTGATGCCGCAATGGGCACCAAATCGCGCGAGGTCATCTGGGGCAGCAAGATCATGGGCGCTAACTTGCGCGCCGGGCAGGCACGCAAGGACGCCGAGAAGGCCATCCGCGAAGCGGATCGTGCCGAGGCAGAAGCCTGGTCGCTCCGGATGGAAGGTTACGGCGGCCCCAGCCAACCGTCGCCGACCATCGCGCAATGCCTGAACGGCGGCCTGGGCTGGCTCGAGGTCGAATGCAACAAGTGTAAGACGCGCGCCAGCCTGCCGCTCGATGCGATCCGCCGGCCGCGCGATACGCCGATCTGGAAGCTGGAAGCTTCGCTCAAGTGCCGGTCATGCCGGAAAGGACGTTACGCGCCGCCCGTTCACATGATCAAGCTGACGGAAACGCGGGAGATCACGCCTTATAAGTGGGTGCATCCAAGCGAAGAGCGGTAGATCCGTCCCCGATGGATGTCTCCCGTTTCTATGTGGCCGAAAGCCGCCGTTGTCCTAGGCGACGGGCAACGGCGGCCTATGACTCTTACGTGCTAAAGGAGCCATGCACCGTCGATAGAGGCGAGATGCATTGCAAGCCTATGGCACCGTCACCGCTAAAGTGCCGGTGACCGTATACTTGAACTTAGAAACGTCTTTAACGCTTTTGTCATAAGTAGTGATCTTGACCAGCAGCTTGCCGTTGTCTTTGGAATAGTTGACGGCATACGTGCTGAGGTTGAAAACCCGCTCACCGTTGCGGCGGAAATCCAGGGTAATTTGCGCGTACTCGCCAGTGCCTTCAAAGGTCAAGTCGGCTATGACGACTTGCTTGTCGTCTGGCGCCCCGTGCATTGGGGCGTTGTTAAATTCGTACTTTTTTACGGGCGGCGGCGGTGGCGGAGGTGGCGGCGGCTTAGGATGGTTGTAAATTCTTCGGACGATGTTGATGATGTCTTGCCGGTTCGAGTTAAGGCACGCTTCTGCTATTTCATCTTTGGTTTTATCTTTCCCATTGCGATCAGCATGGCAAACCTCAAAGCCTCGTATAATGCCGTCCGCGTCATCGGAAGCTGAGGTAGTGCTCATCGTGCCACTACCGTTGCACTCCGCTTGTTGGTGGGATTGATCGCAGGCGTTCTTACACGAAATGACATTCGCCTCGAAATCGGTGAGGTTGCACACTTCCGCCCAGCAGGGTCCGGAAATAAGTGCCAATATGGCTGCTACGGCAAATCCCTTAATCATGATGCTCCCCTCAACCCTAGCTAGAATGGTAGCTCGGGGCCCCCTTCGGTGCAACATCCCATCGACAGGCCTTTTTTGGGAAATGGCGATCTGAATCTAATACTAGACTACAGAACCCCGAACGCCATCAGGTAGCCAATGTGCAACCTCTATTCAATCACGACCAATCAGGCGGCGATTGCAGCCCTCTTCCGCATCGTCCGCCGTTACGAAGGCAACCTCGCGCCGATGCCGGGCGTGTTTCCGGATTACCCGGCGCCTGTGATCCGCGATGCCAATGGCGAGCGCGAGATGGTGATGATGCGCTGGGGCATGCCGCCGCCACCGCGCACCGGAGGCCCGCCCGTGACGAACATCCGCAACACCTCATCGCCGCACTGGCGCGCCTGGCTCAAGCCTGAGCATCGTTGCCTCGTGCCGGTGAACAGCTTTGCCGAATACGCGCCGGAGCCGAACCCTGAGACGAAGAAGAAAGACGTCGTCTGGTTCGCACGCGCGGAGGTGCGGCCACTGTTCGCCTTCGCCGGCATCTGGACCACCTTCAACGGCGACCGCGGCACGAAGTCAAAACCGATTCCGGGACCGCATCAGGTCTACGGCTTTCTCACGACGGCGGCGAATGCCGTCGTCGAGCCGATTCATCCGAAGGCGATGCCGGTGATCCTCACCACGGATGAAGAACGGGATGTATGGCTGCGGGCGCCGTGGGATGAGGCGAAGGTGTTGCAGCGGCCGTTGCCGGACGAGCGTCTAAAGATCGTTGCGCGCGGGGCGGACAAGGAAGATAAAGTGACCTCATCTTGAGGAGAACGCTTGTCTTCCCTCGCGCAGCCCACGCGCTCAACATTTTCACACATTCTTGCTAGAGCCTTCGATATGTCAATAAATCCGAGCTTCGATGCACACCCAATAGAGGGAGCCATCGTCGGTAAACTCGTTGTGTCCTTCGGCGAAATTGAACTGCTGTTCGGCCTCGTTGCCGCGGCGGCGCTCGGAAACCAGAACATGGCCTTGAGAGCCATGTACCGGAGCCGATCAACGGGGGGACGCATAGATCTTGCAGATGTCTTGATGCGAGACACCTTCGTCAAGGTAAATCTCAAGCCAATCTATGAAGAAACACTTGGAGCAGTTCGGCATTGCCTCAAAATCCGCAACCAATATGCTCATTGCCACTGGGCGCATGGGTCTGATGGGTTGTACTTCTCACAGCTTGAGGATGCTGCCAATCGAGCTCAAGGGTTTGACTACGACCACAAGCACATTGGGTTGTCCCTTCTCAAGGAACAACAAGCATTCTTCGACAATATGAAGTTGATGCTTTTGTACCTAGGAGACAATCTCAACGCAGCTTTAGGCAGAACAAACCTCTCCTGTCCAAAACCTCCAGTACTGCCCCTACCGAATCTGCATAATCCTGCAAGCCAACACGTTCCCCACTGGCTAAGCGAAGACGCGAAGCACCAACATCTAGAGCGCGCTCTGGAAGCTGAAGGAACCCATCCTCAAAGGGTACGACCACCATCCGTTCTTCGACTGACGGAAGAAGAGTGGATTGCAAAGTATCGTAAGGAGGGCCGTCCACTTCCTGACTAGTCCGACTAATCGGGGCGGTGGCTGCTGGGATGACGTCTGGCTCATGTTGGATAAGTTGCTTTTTCAAGGCAAAGCTCCCTCACGACATGAAAAAACCCGCGACGGATGTCTCCGCGCGGGCCGATAGATGCTTCTTTCGATGATGACAATATACAGGTGATTTGCCCGACGGGTCAAGTCTTATTTTGATAATTCCGAAATTATTTCGCTCGGCCTACGCTCGTCAGCTGCAAGGTATCCTACCCTCCCGCCAGCTTCCTCTCGATATACGCATTCACCGTCTCCGCGAACGAGCGCTGCACGCCGACCATGACGGCATGCTGCTCCCATGCATCCTGCTGCAACAGGCGCAGGCCGCTTTCGCGCGCGCAGCGTTCCGCGAGCTCGACGTAATCATCGATGGCGCATTCGGCGACGGGGATGGCACTTGGATCTCCAGCGGAGATCAGCCGGCGCAACAGGCGCTGGCAATTGTCGAGGCCTTGCATGATCGGGCATTACCCGCGCGTCGACTTCGGCTTCGACTGCCTGACGGGCTGGGTATGGGTGCCGAACAGCGCCAGCAAGAACGCGACTTCTTCCTTCGAACCGACCTGGATCATGAATATCTCCTCTTCGTCACGATTGGTCGTGCCCCGCGGCTCGCGCGTTCAGAACTATCTGGTTTCACGACTGTTTCAGGCGTGTTTCGTCGCCGGTCCCGGTACCCGATCGCCCGCAGGCGGCCTCCCCTCAACTTTAATAAAATCGCCCAAATCGAATTTGGCGGAATGAAATCTCTGCCTGCTCAACTTGCAGCTCGCATCGATGCCGGGCGACGACGCCACACGGCGCCCGCCGCCCGAGCGCACAAGGAGCCGGACCGATGTACTTCGTCGCCGCTGCATTGCTGGTGCTGTCGGGACTGTTCTACTCCGCGAGCCATCACGAAATCGGCTCGTTCGGCACGACGATGTGCACCTATGGCAGCACGTTCTGCGAGAACCCGCTGATCGTCTTTGCGGGCGCCGGCCTTGCCGCCGCCTGGGGCATGTTCGTCAGCATCAAATAGAAGAAATGGGCGCGCAAATTGCGCCGGCCTCAGTGTTGACTAAACCGGGCCGAAACAGAAGAGCCTGCGGCCGGACCCGGCCGCAGGCTCTCCACGTTTCTGGCGATGATCAGGCGACGTGGACTAGCGGCGGACCGATGGCTTGATGTCGGCGACCTGCCGCTCGCCGGGCAGCTTGCCCCCGGCTTGCAGGCTGCTGCAAAGCCACCGGGCCTCTCTGCCCGTCGAGCCTGTGAAGGTTCTGGTTTCCAGGCACTGCAAGTAGGTCCGGTGGGCGATCGTGTCCGTGCACGTGGACGAGAAGTTTCCGGTCCCAAAGCCCTCCCCGCCATAGCTGCATCCAATCCAGGGCTGGTTGCCGACCCTGTAGCTCGTTTCGCAACCACCGCTGCAACTGCTGGCGGATCTCTCCAGCTTGGCGAGCCTCCCCAAAGCCGAATTCGGATCAAACGCTGGCGCATGAGCGATCGACGGGCCGCTTCTGCGGTGCGAGGTCGTCGTCGCTGCGCCCTGGCTCGGCGCAGTCGTTGTCGGTCTTGCCACCTGCTTCGGCGCGTCGACCGAGACGGCCGGAAGCGACGAGCTAGAGGTGGGCGTGGGTTGTGACAGGGCCGTACCGCTTGTACTGCACAGCAGCGCAGTTGACAAAATGGCGACGGCTGAAGGCACGGCAAAGCTCAATGATATCCTCATGAGACACCCCCAAATTCGGGACGGGAAATGCCGTCCCGATGGATGCACGGTACCATGCATCCGGGCAGCCCGCGCCGTTGCAACCATTGCTTGCAGCGCAAGGCTGACATTCGCCGGGGCTTTCCTCTTTCGCTTGACGACCGCAGAGCGGAGGACTCTGGCTCGCCGTGCGGAACTTCCCGATGCAAACCGAGTTAGCCGGGAGATTTTGGCAACCATACCTGCACGGCACCCCGATTTATGACAGACACCGCAGCACCGCAAAAATCGGCAACGATGGTGCTGCAGCGGCTCGGGCCGGGCCTCGTGACGGGCGCCGCCGACGACGATCCGTCGGGCATTGCCACCTATTCGCAGGCCGGCGCGCAATTCGGCTTCGGGCTCTTGTGGACGGTGTTTCTGACCACGCCGTGCATGATCGCGATCCAGCTCGTCAGCGCGCAGATCGGCCGCGTCACCGGCAAGGGGTTGGCGGCCAATATCATGAAGGTCGCGCCGCGCTGGCTGGTGCTGGCGCTGGTCTCGGCGCTCGTTGCCGCGAACACGTTCAACATCGCGGCCGACATCGCCGCGATGGCGGAAGCGCTGTCGCTGGTGATCGGCGGCCTCAACCACGAGCACGCGCTGATCTTTGCCGCGCTCTCGACCCTGCTGCAGGTCTTCGTGCCCTATCGCCGCTATTCGCCGATCCTCAAATTCCTGACGCTGACGCTGTTCGCCTATGTCGCGACCGCATTCACCGTGCAAATTCCCTGGAGCACGGCGTTGCTCGCGGCGGTCTGGCCGAAGGCGAATGTCAGCGCGGACTATCTCTTGATGGTGGTCGCCGTGCTCGGCACCACCATCAGCCCTTATCTGTTCTTCTGGCAGGCCTCGCAGGAGGTCGAGGAGATGAACCAGGGTCAGCGCGACCGTCCGCTGCGCGAGCTGTCACGGCGCGGCGGCGATCCCGAGCTCGCGCGCATCAAGGCCGACACCATGGTCGGCATGCTGCTGTCGAACGGCATCGCCTTCTTCATCATCCTGACCACGGCGTCGGTGCTCAACGCCAACGGCGTCACCAGGATCAATTCGGCGACGGAAGCCGCCGAAGCGCTGCGCCCGCTCGCCGGCGACTTCACCTTCCTGCTGTTTGCGCTGGGCATCATCGGCACCGGCATGCTGGCGATTCCGGTGCTGGCGGGATCGGCGGCCTATGGCGTCGCGGAGATTTTTGGATGGCGCGCCACGCTGGAGGCAAAACCCGAGAAGGCGGTCGGCTTCTATGCGATCATCGCGGCGGCGACCATCATCGGCTTCGGCCTCGGCTTCACCGGCATCGACTCCATCCACATGCTGGTTTGGAGCGCGGTGCTCAACGGCATCGTCGCCGTCCCGATCATGGCGATGATGATGGCGATCGTGTCGAACGGGGCGATCATGGGCCGCTTCAAGGCGCGGACATGGCTGGTCGCGCTCGGCTGGCTCGGCACCGCGGTGATGGCGCTGGCCGTGGTCGCCCTGCTCGGCTCGTTCGTGCTCGGCCTCGGCTAGAGGCTCAGGCCGGCGAGAGCGCCGCCGAGATCTGCGATGCGATGATGAAGGCCGCGAACACGGCCGGCACACTGATCAGTCTCAGAAACTGGTCTACGGAAAGCATCCCTGTCATCCCCCCAAAGGACAAAGCGCCCACAGCAAATCGCGCCTACTGCACCCTGTGCGCGGTCTGCTGATCGGCCGTCAAAAGCTGGTCGGAAATGGCGGCCCCGCTCATGGTGAGGAGCGCCAGAATCGCGATTACACCCAAAATCTTCATGGAACCGAGGATCGGTTCCGATTGTGGCCAAAAACGTCAGCGACTGGTGCAATTTCGGGACGATCCCGGGAAACATCATGGCCGATTTTTTCAGGCGATCCTTCCAGTCTCTTCCCGCGCCTCGCCCGTTGGCTTAACAAGTTCCAGGGGTATCCCCGTCTGCCTCCGGCCATGCCGGCCGGACCATAAAACCAAGAAGGCTCAACGGGCCAGCAGGGAGCGACATGACCAATTCATCGAAAGCAACGAGCATAGAAATCCTCGCCTGCGATGCCGGCTGGCGAAACTACCATTTCGTCAAGCTGACGACCGAAGACGGCATCGTCGGCTGGAGCGAGTTCGACGAGGGGTTTGGCTCGCCCGGCGTTGGCGCCGCGATCCAGCGCCTGTCGGGCCGCGTCATCGGCCAGAACGTCTTCCAGCACGAGCGCATCCACGCAGAATTGTTCGCGGCGACGCGCCCGGCCGCCGGCGGCGTGGTGGCGCAGGCGCTCGGTGCAATCGAAAATGCCCTGCTCGATGCCAAGGCAAAACTGCTCGGCGTGCCCTGCTATCAGCTCCTCGGCGGCAAGATCCGCGACCGCGTGCGGGTCTACTGGTCGCACTGCGCGACCTGGCGGATCAATCATCCCTCCTGGTACAAGCCGCCGATCGAGAACCTCGACGGCGTCAAGGCGATGGGCCACGAGGTGCGCGAGAAAAAGTTCACCGCGCTCAAGACCAACATCTTCTCCTATGACGACGGCAAGCCTTCCGGCTGGCGCCCGGGTTTCGGCTCGCCCTTCGCACCCGAAATCAATGTCGACCGCAAGATCTTGCGCGACCTGCACATGCATCTCGAGGCCATCCGCGACGGCGCCGGTCCCAACGTCGACATCCTGCTCGACTGCAACTTCAACGCCAAGACCGAAGGCTACCTGAAGATCCTGCGCACGATCGCCGACCTCGACATGTTCTGGGTCGAGATCGACAGCTTCAACCCGGAAGCGCTCGGCTATATCCGCAGGCAAAGCCCGCACCCGATCTCGTCTTGCGAGACGCTATTGGGCTTGCGCGAATTCCTGCCCTATTTCCGTGAGCAGGCGATGGATGTGGCGATTATCGACACGCCCTGGAACGGCGTGTGGCAGTCGATGAAGATTGCCAATGCCGCCGAGGCCTTCGAGGTCAACGTCGCTCCGCATAATTTCTACGGCCATCTCTGCTCGATGATGAACGCGCATTTCTGCGCGGCCGTGCCGAACCTGCGGATCATGGAGATCGACATCGACCGCTTGGCGTGGGACAGCGAGCTGTTCACCCACGAGCCGGAGATCGTGAACGGTCACCTGATCATTCCGGATCGACCCGGCTGGGGCACCGAACCGAACGAGGACGCGCTCCGCGCACATCCGCCGAAGACCACCGGCGGCCTGCTCAACTACGGCCGCAAGAGCTAGCTCTCAAGGCGTCACGGGATTGACGGTCGGGGATGTCTTCGGCCCCGGCCGTGCCGGCTCGATCGGCGACCTCTTTTCCGTCGGCAACACCATTGCGCCTGCGGCGTGCGCGGCTTCGCCGGTCGTGTGATACATGGCGACATGCGCTGGCTGCACCTTGGGCCGTGCCCATGGTCCATGGTCGACAAACAGCATCACGGCAATCGTCACGCCCGCCACGATCAATGCGATCACGCCGGGATGACGGAGCGCGTTTTGCATACCCAGCAAATGCCAGATGCGATTGATCGCCATGAATGGACCTGCGTCGTTTCCTCTCACAGGTCAATTCAGTTCAGCCGCGGTTGGTTCCAGCCGACGATCAGTTCAAATGATAGTTCAGCCCGACACGGGCGATATTGCCGTTGAAACGCACGCGCGTGGATGTGCCGATTCCGGCAACGCCAAATCCGGGAAGATTGGTCGGGCCCTCGTCGACACCGTAACCGCCGGTGCCATAATAGGCGGTGCCGAGATCGTAGTAGAGATATTCACCCTTGATGCTCCATTTCCCGAGGAACATCCATTCGCCGCCGGCCCCGACGGTGTAGCCGGCGCGGTTGGCGGAAAACGCGCCTGAGGTGGATACCGACGGCACGCCGGCAATTGCAGTGGTCTGGGTGATCGACGTGCTCGACTTCACCCCGCCATAGGCAAGGCCGCCCGTCAGGTAGACGAGAAGGTTTTGCGTAACCGTAGCGCCCAAGCGACCACGGACCGTTCCGATGTAGTCCAGACCGCGCGAGGCCGTGATGCTGGTCGTAAACGTGCCGGTCCCCGGACCAAACACGGTGGCAACGGGCGCCGTGCCTGCGCCGCTTGCGGTCCCGCGCAGCGACGAACCCTGTATGTCAATTTCGAAGCCGGCCAAAAACGCCGGCGACGCCTGGAAATTGTAGCCGGCCTGCGCGCCGCCAACGAACCCGCCGTTGCCTGCGGAGAGCGTTCCTGTTGCGGCAGCGGCCATTGCTGGAGCCGTTCCGGGCGACGTGCTGCTCGCGATCACCGCTCCATCGGTATCCATCCGCGTGGCGCCATCGACGTAGCCGGCATTCACACCGAAGTACCAGCCGGACCAGCCTCCTTGCATCGGCGCGTTGGCAACCGGCCGCAGAGCGGAGCCGGACGTACCAAGGCGGTAGTTGACGCCGGCACGGATGATATCGGTGGTCAGGCTGACGCTCTCTGCCACACCTGGAGAAACGTTGAAGACCTGCCCGGTACCGAGATCGACGTGGAGATATTCGAGTTTGGCGGTCCAATTGGGTGCGAGCGCTTTTTCGACGCCGACGCCCAAGGTCCAACCCGCGCGCCAATCCTGCCCGACACCGGGGCCAAGCGCATCCCAGGCCCTGAGATCGCCGACGGCCACGCCGCCCGTGGCGTAGAACAGCCAGTCATTGTTGGCGCCGGCGACATAGCCAAGGCGGCCGCGAAACGTGCCGAGCGCCTGAAGATTCGTGCCGCATGGACGAGGCGTCGCAGTTACGGCGCCGCAAATGCCTGACCATCCGCTCAAATTGGTCCAGGAGAAATCACCCTCGATTCCGTAGACCCAGCCACCCCGCTGCCAGTTATACCCAAGCGTGCCGCCAAGAAGGCCTCCGCTCAAAGAATATCGGCCATCCGCGAATATGAGAATGGCTTGAGGAAGCGGAACGGATCCTGGATCGGACTGGCTCGACTGGCCGGTCCCGAAGCCGCCGACGATGCCACCATACGACCCGGCCCAGCCAAGAGGGACTGGAGGGATGGCCTTCACCGGAAGATCCGCGGCCGCCGCTGCCGACGCGGCCGCAGCAAGAATGGACGCCACGGCCAAGCTTCGTGTCATTGAGAATGTCCGGTGTCTAACGGTCAGCAAAGATTGCGAATCAGCCAAGCCACGACCGAATTCTAACGACGCCTTCCCGATTGGCTGTTGCCCAGCCGCTACAGTCGCATCCGAATGCTTGTTTCACGACGCTTCTGCCGCCCTACTCGCCGGCCCCGATCGCATTGCTTGGCGTCGGCCGGTCGACGATCTGCTGGCCGAACAGGCTTCCGATCAGCTCGACTGCGGTACGCGCCGTGCGCCCGCGCTCGTCGAGGAACGGGTTGAGCTCGACGATATCGACGGAGCCAACAAGACCGGAATCGTGCAGCAACTCCATGATCAGATGCGCTTCGCGATAGGTCGCGCCGCCCGGGACCGTCGTACCGACACCCGGTGCGACGCACGGGTCGAGGAAATCGACGTCGAAGCTGACATGCAGCACACCGTCGTTCTCCTTCACCCGCTCAATCAGGCGGCGGATCAGCACACCGACGCCGAACTCGTCCATCTGGCGCATGTCGGCCACCCGGATGCGCCGGGCACGTACGAGGTCCTTCTCCAGCTTGTCGATCGAGCGCGTCCCGAACAGCTCGAGCCGGCTCGGATCGATCGAGGCCCGGGGCTCGCCGCCGAGCAGGCCGTCGAGCCCCGGCTCTCCGCAGAGGAACGCCGCCGACATGCCGTGCATGTTGGCGGTGATCGTTGTCTCCGGTGTGTTGTAATCGGCGTGTGCATCCAGCCACAGCACGAACAGCTTGCGCCCGCGCTCGTACCAGTGCCGCGCCATGGCATTGACTGAACCCATCGACAGCGAATGGTCGCCGCCGAGGAAGATCGGGATCGCTCCGGTCTTTGCGATCTCGTAGCCACGGCTGCTCAGTGTCCGCGTCCAGCGCTGAATCTCGCGATAGTGATTGGCTTTTTCCGGTGGCTCGTCGGCGAGGTCGGCAACCCCGGCGACGGAGAGGTCGCCGTACTCATCCACGTCAAAACCCAGCGAGTCGAGCAGCGTTGCAAGGCCCGCCGTACGCAGCGCCGCCGGCCCCATCAGCGTGCCCCTCTGCGAGGCCCCCATGTCGATGGGGGCGCCGAGCAGCGCGATACGCCTGGTGCGATCCCATATCGTGCGATCGGTCACGGCCATCTCCTGCGCGCTCAAGGTTGGACCTTGATGTGCAAGCCTAACAGAGATTCGCACCCGTCGTTTCACGGATAGGGGCCCGCGCAGCAGGAACCAAACTCCTCGCCACGCATTGCCGATTCCAGGGCCGGCACCCGCCGTTCATTACGGCGCCTGTCGCGGATAGCCAAAGGTGCCGGCCTTGAAATACATCGCGCAGCGGAGGCCCTTCAGCCGTGAGCATGGACATACCTCAGGACAATCCACAGCCCGGCGTAGCCGAACGCGCCATCGATGCTGCGACGGACGTATCGCGGACGATCGGCGAAGTTGCGGGCGGACTGCACGCCGCAGTCGATCGCCTGACGGCGGCCATCGAGGAGGCGCGGAAGCCCGGCAAGCCGCTGGCCACACTCGCTGCGATCACGCGCGAGGCCCCATTGGCGAGCCTGTGCATCGCGTTCATGTTCGGAGTAGCTATCGCACGGCGACGTTAGGAACGGGACCAGGATCAGAACAGCTTTGGTCCACGACGATCGAGCCTTGCTTCCCAGGTCGCGAGCGTAGCCGCGAGCACCATGATAGCAATCCCGATCACACTCACCGCGGCCTGAACCGTCAGGCTGCCGGATACGTCGGTCATGATGACCATGCCGATGAAAGACAGCAGAACCCCAAAACAGTACATCGAAAGTGAGTTCTCGCCGCACCGGATCATTGCGATCGCATACGGGCGCACCGGTCCATGCAAATCCGGCGGTGTGAGGCGTGAAACGACCACCGCCAGCGCCAGAAAATGCAGCAGGCGGACAGGCGCCAGATGACTCTTGTAGATTGGGTAGATCAGATTCACAACGCCATCCGGTATCAGAATATTCAAGATGTGAAACTGCCAGCTCAGGGCAACGATCAGGCTGAAGACGAGATAGAGTATCGCCGCAATCAACATCGCGCGCGACGCCACGAGCGGCCGGATCAGACTGGCGCCGCCTCCCGCATACCAGGCGCCAAACACGAACAGAAGTTGGAAAGCAAAGGGGTTGAAATACAGCTCTCCGCTCGGCCACGCCGGCACGTGCCAGCTTCGGAGTTGAACCATCAAGTACAACAGGAGCGACGCAACCAGTGTCACCGCAGGAATCCGCAAGAGGAGCCACAACAGCGCCGGGAACGCGAGGTGCAGCAGCACAAAGGTCGGCAGGATGTCGGTGTTGACCGGAGCATATTGAAGCAGGATAGCGCGAAAGATCGCCTCACCTGGATTCTTGAAGAACCAGCCCGTATTGGTTTCGTCGACAAAGCGCTCGCCGCCGCCGGTGAGCCATATCAGCGCGAAATAGGCGACCAGCAACAGAAGAAACGCGCAATAGATTTCCAGACCTCGCCGCAGCGCGCGCGTGACGATGGTCAGCCAACCCTGCTCCCCCAGCGCGCCACCATAGGCAAGCATGCAGGTGTACCCGGACACGAAGACGAACACTTCGGAGGTATCGCTGAACCCGTAATTGCGCAGCGTCAGCCAGACCAGCGGGTTGTCGGGTATGTGGTTGACGAAGATGAACCAAAGCGCCAAACCGCGGCAGGCGTCCAGCCGCAGGTCGCGATAGCCCTTCCGCTCATGCGGAGGCGAAACTTTGCTCGTTTCCGGTTGATGCTGCGACAAGATCCTGATGAGCCCCGCGACGGTCGATCCGTCGCCGCATGATAGCGATTCGACGGAGCTTGTCTTCAGGCGGTCTCGAGGGTCGCCGGTGCGGCCAGGAATTGACGCTCGAACGCGTCGACCGGCATCGGGCGGCCGAAGAAATAGCCCTGCCCTTCCTCGCATCCCATGCTGACGAGGAAGTCGGCGGTGGCGCGATTCTCGATGCCCTCGGCGATCACGGACAGGCCGAGCTGCTTGCTCAAGCCGATCGTCGAGCCGACGATCGCGGCGTCGTCGGAATCCGCAAGCAGGTCGGTCACGAAGGACCGGTCGATTTTCAAGCCATCCAGCGGAAACTTCTTCAGATAGCTGAGGCTCGCATAGCCCGTACCGAAGTCGTCGAAGACGACGCGGACGCCGAGCTGCTGAATCCGCTTGAACATGTCGAGCACGCGCTCCTCGTCGAGGAGCAGGATGTCCTCGGTGACCTCCAGTTCGAGCAGCGCAGGCGACAATCCGGTCGCCTTGAGCAGCTCCGAGACCGCATCCGCGAGATCGCCAGAATGCAATTGCGATGGCGAAAGGTTGATCGCAACGCGGACGTTGTGGCCGGCAAGCTCCCAGGCCCGTGCCTGCCGGCACGCCGTCTTCATCACCCAATTGGCGATCCGCTCGGACAGAGCAGAGGTATTGACCACCGGCATGAACTCTCCGGGCGACACGTAGCCGCGCAGGGGATGACGCCAGCGTATGAGCGCTTCGGCGCCCATCAGTGCACCGTCGACGAGGCGAACCTGCGGCTGATAGAACAGCTCGAACTCGCTGCGGTCGGCGGCCTGCGCGAGTTCGTTTTCCAGCGTCAGCCGGTTCTCCAGCTCCTGCCGGATGGCGCTCTCGAAGATGACATGGCTGCCGCGGCGCGTCGCCTTGGCCCGGCAGAGCGCAAGATGCCCGTTGCTCAGGAGATCTTCGGCGCTGGTCCCACCGTCGGGATAAACCGCAACGCCAATACTGATCTTGACGCGGTGCTGGCGCGTCCCGGCCACGACCGGCAGTTCGAAGGCCCTTGTGATGAGATCCGCAAACCGACCGACCGGCACGTCCACCTCGGTGCAATCGAATGCGACCGCGAACTCGTCGCCGCTGAGCCGCGCAACGATGACCTTGTCGCCCACCGTCGTGCGCAAGCGCTCTGCAACGGCCTGCAGCACCAGATCGCCCGCCGCATGCCCGAGCATGTCGTTGATCTGTTGGAAGCCATCGAGCCCGAGCACGAGAAGTGCAATCTCGCGCGACTTCAACTCTGCGCCCGCGATCAGGCCGACCAGGCCGGCGTATAGGGTGTTGCGGTTGGCAAGGCCGGTCAGCGTGTCATATTCGGCGAGGTATTTGACGCGTGCGGCTTCGCGCTTGCGCACCGAGATGTCGCGCAGAATGGCACCGTACTGGAATCCTTCGGTGCCCTGCCAGCCGGAAAAACTAGCCTCCACCGGGAATGTTTCGCCGTTCTTGCGGCGTCCTTCGAACTCGACAACGACGGCGCCGCCCGGAACCAGCAGCGCCTGGCGCGCGGCATCGCGCATCGAGAATGGTTTGGCGCGTCCATCCGTGGCAGAAGCGCTCAGCGCTTCGAAGGGCCGGCCGATCATCTCCGCCGGCGTGTAGCCGAAGATCGCGCTCGCGCCTGGATTCCACACCGTGATCATGTGGCTCTCGTCGGTGCAGACAAGACCGTCACCCAACGACATGGCGATGCGGTGGAAGCGACTTTCAGCGATGCGACCGAGAAGGCTGCGAAAATCGATTTCATCGAGTGCGATCGCCGTGAGATAGGCGATGACGGCGATGTGGAACAGCGAGGTGTCAATGACCAGCGGCCATTTCGTCTGCACGATGACGGCCACGAGCTCAACGACGATTGCAGACGTCACGAGGATCACGACCCGGGCACCTGGAGCGATGCGACGCCAGGACACCATCATCAGCAGCGAAAGAGCGGCGATGCCGAGCGCCATGCCGACATCGGAGGTCCAGTGCAACGTCCGCCCTTGCAGGATGGATTCCGCCGCCATCGCCTGAAGCACCGGCCCCGACGCAACGACACCGTTTGGAACGCTGAAGCGATCGCCCAGCTCGAGCGCGGTCGCACCGATGATGACTTTCTTGTCCCTGAGGCGCGCGAGGGTCGCCGGGTCACCACGCAGCACGTCGAAATACGAGACGCGCGGAATCGAAGCCGAGCGGATGCTGTAGTCGATCAGGAACGGCGCTCCCTGCACGGCCTTTCCAGCAAGGACCGCAGCCATTGACGGCAGAAATTTGCCGTCGAGCTTGTCGCCAAGAGGATATCGACGCACCAATCCATCGGGCTCGATCGCCACGTTGACGAGTGCTGCCCAGGATTGATCGCTGAATTGCTTCAGGGGCCGGTTGATGTGAAGACCGCCACCGTTCGGCGCCGGCTGCTTGAAGGACGGCAGGATCGTCGAGCCGCCCGCATCCTGCAGCGCCTTGACGAAGGCTGCATCGGACGCAACATCGGATGGCGTGCTGAAATCAACGTCGAAGGCGACGTCCCGAACGCCGGCGCTCTCGAGCCTGCCGAGCAGCTCGGCATGCAGGCGGCGCGGCCACGGCCATACGCCGATCCGGTCGATTGAAGGCGCGTCGATCGCGACAACGACGATGTCGCCACTCGCCTCGCGCGACTGCCAGGCAAAGCGCAGGTCGGTGAGCGCGCTGCGAAGCGCGCCGTGCCATCCCGTCGACAGCACGATCGCAATCGCGGTCACCACCAGAATATGCGGCCGATAGCGTTTCACGTTGTTCCCCCTGCACATCACGCAGATCGCGTGACGTGCTCCCCTTGCCGTCCTGGCGCGAGGTCAGTGGCTAGTGCTTGCCGCGGCCATAGGCGTGGCCGTTGCCGTTGCTGCCATTGCCGCCGCCGTTCCCATTGCCATTGCCGTTGTTGCCCTTGCCGTTGCCGGTAGAGCCGCTGTTGCCGTTACCGTTTCCGTTGTTGCCGTTTCCGTTACCATTTCCGTTGCCGTTGCCATTCCCGTTGCCGGAATTCCCGGAGGCATCGCTCGATGAGCCGGCCGACGTCGCAACAGCCGTGGTGCCACCGGTCGAGCTCGAGCTGCTGCTGCTGCTCGTGGCCGAGCTGCCGCTCAGGTTGACCGCGGTCTGACTGCTGCTGTTGGAGGCAGCCAACGTGTTGTTCTTCGTATCGTTCCAGACGGTGTCCGTACCGGAGTTGTGGGAAGCGCTCCGCGTCCCGATCGACGTGACGCCACCATGCGCGAGCCCATGCGTCGCCTTGTGGACGTTGAGCTTGACCTCACCGAGCGCGCCGGAGATGCGCACCACGCCCGGCTTCGGACCGGACGCATGATTTGAGCGCGACAGCGTGCCGGCCTGCTTGCTTCCCTTGTCGGTCGTTGCAAGCGCGTGGACCGCACGGCCGCTGGCGGCATTGCGCGGCGCCGTCAGGCCGGACTTCGGCACCGGGATCCGCTCGATCGTCGAGGCGCGCGGCTTGCCCTGCTCGATCGGATTGAACGTGCCGGCACCGCTCAGGCTCAGGCCGGGCTTGCCGTGCTCGAACGCGGTCGCAGACTGGCCCGGCATTACCTGGGCGATCTGTCCGGTCTTGAAGTCAGACACTTCGACCTGGCCGCGGACCACGCCGACCTTGGTGCTGCCGGCGCCCACGGTGACGCTGAACTGCGTTCCCTTGACGACGGCGGCGAGATAAGGCGTCTCGACTTCGAAATGCTTGACGTTGCGCTTCTCGACTTCGAGCAGGATCGAGCCGGCCTGCTGCACGATGGTCGTCGAGAGCCCGTCCTTCTTCTCGGCAGGCAGTCCGACCACCGAGTTCGGCGAAATCAGGATCGTCTCCTCGCCGCGAACCAGCAGCACGCGACCGTTGCGTCCGGTGCGAATGGTGTCGCCGGGCTTCAGCGCCTCTTCCTGCTTGAGCGAGACCTGCTGCGCGCCGTCGGTTGCGAGCCAGACGTCGCCCGACGCCTTGCTGACCGACCACACGCCGCCTTCCGCGGCGAAGGCGTTCGAACCCATTCCCAGCATCAGGGCCGCCATCAAGGCGCGCCGCATTCCAGTTTTGCCAAGCATGATGAACCTCGGGCCGGTGTGTCTGGCCCTCAGGTTTACTGGAAATGTTTCAACATAGACTTAGCCGGAACCCCGGCAGGGTTGAGCGCCGCATTAACCGAACGTTGACCATAAAAAACTAAGAAAAATCATGCGGCTAATAACTCCTTATCGAATCCGGGGACGCGCTCCGTTGTACTACGGGGTACGACCTGTCGCGGGGAGCGGTTGGAGGTTTCTGGCTACCGTCGTTCTCGCGCTCGCATCGACGGTTACGGGAATTCCGCAGGTCCTCGCGCAACAGGCGAACACTCCCGGATTTGATCCGCGACAGACCGAGAAATATTTCGAGACCCAATCTGATCAGGAATCGGGAGCGCGTCCGTCCGTAAAACTACCGACGGTCGGACGGCCCAACGTCGGCGGCGACACCCGACCGCAATTTGTCCTGCAGAGCGTCACGATCAGCGGTGCGCATGCGATCCCCCGAGACCGCCTTGCAGAAGCCTATCAATCCTATCTCGGGAAGAAGGTCTCGCAGGCAGACCTCGCCGCCATCGCAGGCGCGATCGGCGATGTCTATCGCGCAGCCGGATTTCACCTGAGCCGGGCAATCGTTCCACCCCAAGACATTGAGAACGGCCGCGTCCGCATTCAGGTCGTCGAAGGAAGCATCGTCGAAGCCGAGCTCAGGGGAGACGGCGCCGAGCAGTTTGGCATCCGGCCGATGCTCGGCCCGGTCCTGGCGGAGCGTCCGTCGTGCCTGACCACGCTCGAACGCCAGCTTTTCCTGATCAATGCCAAGCCCGGCGTCCGCATCCTCGACACCGCGATCGAGGAGATCGGCGGCCCGACCGGTCGCTTCCGCCTGATCGTGTCAGTCAAGACCTGGCACATCTTCACGTCGTTCGGGCTCGACAATCTCGGCTCGTCGTCGGTCGGGCCGTGGCAGACCTATGCCACCGCGGCGTTCAATTCCTATCTCGCCCCCGGCGATACCCTGGCCGTGAATCTCTCGACCATCGCGAACGATCCGCGCCAGCTCGGCTTCGGCCGGCTGTCCTATGACGTTCCCGTCGGCGTAGACGGCTTTAGCCTGGGCATGTCGGCACTCTACAGCGAAGTTCATCCGGGCGATGCGCGACGGCTCGACAACGACGTGACGAAGACCGAAGCGTTCGAGCTTCGCGCGAGCATCGTGCCTCTGCAGTCGCAGAAGTCGACGCTGAAGCTCACCGCGGCGCTCGGCGTCAGCAACGTCTCTGAACGCGATGTATTCGGCCCGTTCTACAACGACCATATCCGGACTGCGAGCCTGACCTCCGACTACCGGCTGCAGGACAGGTTCGGCGGCACCAACTACCTGACGCTAGGCTATCGCCAGGGGCTCGACATCTTCGGCGCCTCGAACTTCTATGACGATTTCCTGTCCCGCGATGGCGCGTCGTCGAACTTCTCGGTGCTGAACTTCTGGTTCACGCGCTACCAGACGCTCAACGACGCCTGGTCGATCAAGCTGTCCGGCGCAGGCCAGACCGCCTCCAGGCCACTCTTCACGTCGCAGCAATTCTATCTCGGCGGCGCGGCCTTCGGACGCGGCTATGGCGCAGCCGAGATCAGCGGCGACAACGGTCTTGCCGGCTCGTTCGAGCTTCGCTTCGACCAGAAGCTCAACTTCCGTTACTGGAGCGGTTATCAGTTCTATGGCTTCGCCGATGCCGGCGCGGTCTGGAACGACGGCTATCGCCTGAGCGACGGTGCTTCTCTGACCTCGGCCGGCGGCGGCGCGCGGCTGTTCCTGTGGGACGATCTGCAGGCCGATTTTGGCGTCGCCGTCCCGCTCGGCTACCGCGCGCCCGACAATCCCAGGCGCAGTCCGCGCTTCCTGTTCACGCTGTCGAGCGCGTTCCGGCTCTGCCCCGAGCGCGGCAAGGGACACTGCCTCTAAGGCTGAGCGCTTTTCGCACTGCAAAGCATCTGTGCAGCGCAGCCGTGAGAAGCTTGCCTAAATTTAATCCCGACTTGCGCTCACGAATGCTCGATCCGCGAGTTCCCTGTCACCATGTTCAGGGAAACGTGATCGGGTGGAGACGATGAAACGGGCACTGGCAATTCTGGCTTTCCTTTGCGTTCTTGCCGCCGGCGAATACTTCGCCGTGAGCAAGTTCGCCATCCGCCACGAGACGCTGAACCTGTTCGATGCCGCGCGGCAGCGGCCGATCGCCGTCTCCATCGCCGTGCGCCGGGACTACGAGACCAAGGCCAATCTCGGCTTCTGGCGGCTTCCGCTTGCGATCATCAGCAACGGCAATACGGTGAAGAACACCGAGTACTCGTTCCTCGCCAACGTGCTCGCCGCGCGCGGATATCTGGTTGCCAGCATCCAGCAGGACCTGCCGAGCGATCCTCCCCTGATGACGGTGGTCGGCGAGCCCTATGTCGGCCGGCGCGAGGTCTATATGCGCTGCGAGGCCAACATCATCTTCGTGCTCCGTCAGCTCAAGAAGATGCAGGAGAACGCCGATTACGACCACATCACGCTGGTCGGCCATTCCAATGGCGGCGACGTCTCCATGTATGTCGCCAAGCAACATCCCGAGCTGGTGGCCAAGGTCGTCACGCTCGACAATCTGCGCGTGCCCTTCGTGATCAGCGAACACGTGAAGATCTTGTCGTTCCGCTCGCAGGATCCGCACTTCAAGACCGACCCCGGCGTGCTGCCGACGCCGGAGCAGGCGAAATCGCGCGGCATCGACATCGTGAACACGGGCGCTCAACATACGGAGCTGAGCGACCGCGGTCCTGACTCGGTGAAGGAGAAGATCCAGGCGACGCTCGACCAGTTCCTGCGCTCGAGTGCCAGCAGTGCGCTGGCGCCGGCCGAAACGACCAGCCCGATGATCATGAATCCAGCCGACTACTAGCCGGCTCCTTTGCGGCAGATCAAGGCGCCGCCGGACCGTCTGCGCGACAAGGGCTCTCATGAAGAGCCCGTCGCACCATGCCGAAAGCTTTGAGCTGCCCGTCGCGCGGACACCTGCATTCGCTCGCCGCCTCTATCGCTCCGTCCGCCGGCTCCTCCGCGCAATCGTCGCCCGCATCGACCTGTCGCAATTCCCGGGATCGTGCTGCGGGTGAGGATGAGGCTGGTCCCAAGAACCGATCGGTCAGGAGCAACCATGCACGCGAACGTGAGACGTCTTTCGATCCTGTTGGCCTTGGCTGCGGGCATGTCGGGATCGACAGCCCTTGCCGCCGATCCCGATCACGGTGCCGAACTCGCAAAACGCTGGTGTGCCACTTGCCATGCGGTGACGAGCGAGCAGAAGCAGGCCAGCGCCGACGTCCCCGCCTTCGCCTCCATCGCGCGCAGGCCGGACTTCAGCCCGGAGAAGCTCGCCTTCTTCCTGCTCGATCCGCATCCAAAAATGCCGAGCTTCCCGCTCAGCCGGACCGAGGCCGGCGACATCGCGGCCTATATCGGCGCGCTGCGCTAGATCATTGCGCTCGCGGCGCTAACCCTTGCCCTTGCCGCCCGGCATGAGGCTGCCGGTCATCTGTCGCATATGATCGCCGGCGCTGGTGAACTGGCTGCGCAGGAAGTCGGACTGGATGCGCATGGCTTCCTGAATATCCGTGGCGTGGACGAGCTTGCGGGCGTGCTCGAATGCCGACTTCATGTTCTGCTCGGTAAACGCCAGCGCCTGCTTCGAGACCTCCGACCCGGGACCGGGCACCGACGTCATCGATTTGGTGGCGGCGTCAAAGAACATGCCAAAAGCCTTTTCAGCCTGGTCGATGGTCTTTTCGGCCAGATCACGCAATTCGGCCGGTACTTCGAGCTTGGGTTCGATCATGTCGCCGTCCTCCCTTGTCCGTGACTGGATATCACATTTGCCGGGGGGCGTCCTAGCGGCACAGCCGAACCCGGCCCGGATCAAGGGGCCGGGCGCGGGCGCAGCAGGATCCGGAGCGCGTCACGCAGCCCTAAGGCGTTCGGTTCAGGACAGGGGATGGTCTGGAACGACGTCGTCGGTGGCGAGGTCTTCGACCAGCTTGATGATCTCACAACGCTGCCGCCGCTCCAGCTTCATGAACGCGCGCAGGAGCCGCAGACTCTCAACGCTCTGGCTCGACGGCGCGCCAAGCTTCAGGTGCATTTCAGTCGCGAAACTAAGGTTCTTCATCTTGCACCTATCGCAGGGAACGGCTCTGGGCAGCGAACATCTGGATCATGCTCGAACTCGAACGCCAGGGACTCAAGCGCTTGAGATCGGGCGACCACAGGGCCAACGGACCGAACGGCATACTCTGGCTTGATACTGCCGACCCGACGAGGTTGCAATTATGCCAAGGAACAACTCCCCAGGCAAGTTAAACCGGTAGCCGAGGGTTGCTCAGCGAGCATCGCACCTCGGCGTTTCCGGATGGACCTGCTCTGGCGTTATCGCACGGCGGCGGCAAGACACGTGCGATCTGTTGACGCAATTGCGTCTTGATCGGCCTCAATGCATCCATACGCGCGCCTGCTTTGTTTCCGGATGTGTCTATGGAAGTGCAGGATATGATGCGAACATACTATTTCGATTTGAAAGATGGGATTCCGGTCCGCGATCGCCAGGGGCTGGATTTCGCATCGCCGGGCGCGGCGATCGAGCACAGCAAGGACCTTGCGCAACGGCTTCGCAACGAGCGCAGCATTCAGGATCCGCGGCTCACCATTAGCGTGCTGGACGAATCCGGCTCCGAGGTGCATCGCGAGGTCGTGTTCCCGGATCGCCCCTGAGCCCATAGGCTTGGAGAGCTTGGACGCGACGGCGCCCGTTGAGGTTCATCGGATCGCGCCAATTTCCCAATCACATGAACCAACATTCAAAGACGCGCGACCAAAGCCCGTGCGATACGGCCACGCAGATCACACGGGCGCCATGGCTGACATCTTTCACGATCGGGCGCGCGTCAGCACCAAAGGAAGTCGGCATGCTTTCTCGCAGCGATCTCATCAAGGGCGCCGCATTCGCGCTTCTCGCTTTCAGTTCTACACATGGCGCCCGGGCGCAGGAGACCAAGATGAACCTGTTCAAGATCGTGACCGTGAAGGACGAAATCATCATCGGGCTCAGCTCGGACGAGCTCAAGGCACTCGGCGGCAATGATGCGGCGGCCGTCGCCCATGCCCTCGCGCAAAAGGGCGATCTGACGGTGTGGCAGTACAACGTGCACCGCGGACAGAACGGCGAAATGCAGCAGGCGCCAACCGCAAAAATCGGACTGCTCGCCAACTCGTCGCTCCGCGTCGAACCCTATACGACGCCATACCAGATCGTCCCGCATCCTTGAGACCGGGATCGTGCGCCACGGCCACGGCTGCTGGCGCACCGCTCCTAGTGACCCGATTGCCGCCGTTCTGCGGCTCCTTCCGTCGCAAAGCCGTAACACAGCGCGAGCCGGTCGAGACATTCGCGGAATCGCCTCGAAAAATATTCGCTCCAGCGCTGGCTGCGCAGCGACCGGCGTTCTCCGATCTGCTCCATCGTCAACCCAAGGATCAGCACGTCATGCACCAGCGTGGTGCCGTCGGTGCCGAGTTCACGCTTGATCCGGTTCAACCTCAACACCGCCTGGCGCTGGCTTTCGGTGATGGCTTCGCGGGCCTGGATGCCATCGACATATTCGCGGGTCGGATCGACGGCCTGCGGCCCTCGCTCCGCCCGCTCCCAATCGCTCTGAAAGGCGCGGCCGCCGCGATACTGGGCTTCATCGATCTGGTGATGCGAATGCAGCCGGCCGAGCGGATCGCCGCGAACGGATCGCAAGGCAGCGATCTTCTCCCCCGGCTCCAACGCCAGGGGATTATCGACCTCGACCATCGCCACATCGGCATTGATCGTCGGATCGCCGGCGTGCCGGTCGTTGATGCTCGCAGGCCTGCCGCGCCTGGCACGTGCCATTCGGTTACTCCTTGCAAACGATGAGAGACGGGCATGTTCAACGACGTCGCTTCAGGCGACGCGTACGATCCTCAGCACCACGGCGGCGCGCTCCGATACGGAGCCGGGTCCCCAGGTCAGACGGAAATGCGGCGCGCAGTAGCTCGAGCCCGGACGCCTTGGATGGCCGCAGAAGGCGATCTCCTCACCTTCCTTGTCGCCGCCATAGGGGTAGCGGCAGTCGCCCGGCTCGAGTTCGAGCAGTGATATCAGGCGCGGCTGGACGCCGACGCAGCGCAGCTTGACTGGTTCGGCAGGTTTCAGAACCGCCTTCGGCGGCAACTCCAATACGCGCGGATGTGACGCATCTGCTGGCTTCGCCGACACCTGCGCGTGATGCTCGGCTCCCGCCAGCAACGGAGCGATGGATGGACTGTCGACGGTGGGTGACACCGACAGACCCATCCGCCGGGCACGTCCGAGTACTGCATTTCTGGTGTAAGCCGTTCCGAATGTTCTATTTATCTCCCTCGTCGCCCTCCCGAACGAAAATCCCTTGAGAACATAGTCGCGCAGCGCGCCGGAATGCTCCGGCGCCCAGTTACTGGGTTCCATGATGCCTGCCTGTGATCCACGCCTCCGGACCGACCGTCCGGGCGCAGACTCACATTCCGATATTCCGAACAAAAAGTCAAGGCAGGATTCGGATATTCAGACGATTACGATTGCATCGTTTCCGAATTTCGGATTACAACGGCGCAGAATTTGTCCAAATGAGGGAATCACCAATGCTTGACGCCACAATGATCGAACGCGGCCTGAAGCGATCTGGAAAGAGCAAGGGCGGGCTTGCCGCGGCCATGGGTGTGCGCCCGGGTGCGGTCTCCGAAATCCTGGGTGGCGAACGCCTCGTGAAGGCCTCGGAAATTGTTCCGATCATGGAGTATCTTGAGCTCAATCTCGCCCCGATCATGGGCCGTGTCGGCGCCGGCGCGGTGATCGAGCCGGACTACGAACAGGTTCCTCCCGAGGGTCTTGGCGACATCACCCTTCCTCTCACGATCATGGAGGAAACCGTCGCCTTCGAGGTCACCGGCGATTCGATGCTGCCCAAATATGAGGACGGCGACGTGATCGTCGTCTACAAGGAGCAGCGCTTTCCGCTGTCGAGCTTCTACGGCGAGGAGGCCGTGGTGCGCCTGAAGACCGGGGAGCGTTACCTGAAGACCATCGAGCGTGGCAAATCGCCCTCCGTCGTCAACCTGACCAGCTTCAACGCCAAGCCGATCGTCGGTGTGAAGCTGGAATGGGTGGGGGAGATCTGCCTCAGCATGCCGAAAGGCCAGCTCGAGCGGCTACGCTCCAAATCGGCCAAGGCACGCAAGGGCAAGGGGAAGTAACGGGCCGGACCCAATACCCAGGATTCCGATTTTTCGAAACCCTCTTGACTTTCTTCCGATTTACAGAAATAATCCCCTGCCTTGGACGGTGCC
>NZ_PPPT01000068.1 GCF_006483445.1 Bradyrhizobium guangdongense
CGAACTCGCCTTCGAGTTGGGGCCGAAAGGTGCGGCAAACCTGCCAGTCGGAATTCACGTCCGCGCGCAGCACGAACCTGTCGTCGAGCATCGCCCGCAGGAATCTTTGCGACTGCAGCGAGAAGCCGCCATTGCCGACCGAGAATCCGTCACTCACGAACGGCCAGGGCGCGCCGACATAATCATATTGCCGAAAGTCGGGCCGCCACGCTGAGGGATCGACGACATAGCCGTCCCATTGCACGACCAGGACAAAGGGCGTCTCGATCAGGCGCGGCATCTGCTTGTAGAGGAATTCGGAATAGGCGGCGATCGAGCCCACGGGATCGATCTTGACGCATCGGAACGGCCCCTCCGCCTGCTCATGCGAGAACAGGATGGCGTCGCCGAAATCGCACGCCCCGATCGACCGACCAAGCGCGGCCGCAGTGGCCGGCACATTGACGGAATCGATCGCGCAGATCGTGACGTCGGTCAGGTCGGGCCTGGACGTCGTGAGCTTGGAACCGGCGGGTTGCATTGCCGGAACAATTTAGCAGAAAGAATTGCCGGTTCCACTGGGGGCCTAGGAGACGACCTCGACCCGCATGCCGTCATAGGCCGGCACGACACCCGCTGGGAGGCTCTGCCGCAGCACCTCATAATCGACATCCGCTGTCATATTGGTGATGACGGCCCGCTTCGGCTTGAAACGCTCGATCCAGGACAGCGCGTCATTGATGCTGAAATGGCTGGGATGGCCGGTGTAGCGCAGCCCGTCCACGATCCAGACATCGAGGCCCTCCAGCGCCCACCAACTCTCGCGCGGAATGTCGTTGAGGTCGGGCGTATAGGTGGCGTTGCCGATCCGGTAGCCGAGCGCCGGGATATTGCCATGCTGCACCAGGAAGGCGGTCATCGTCACCTCCCCGCCCTTGCCCCTGATCGCCTGGCTGTGGCCGGCCTCGATCGAATGGCGGTCGAGGATCGGCGGATAGTCGCTGCCCTCCGGCGAGATGAAGCAATAGGAGAACCGCGCCATGATGTCCTTGGCGGTCGACTGATTGAAATAGGTCGGAATGCGCCGGCGCATGTGGATGGCGACGGAGCGCAGATCGTCCATGCCGTGCGTCTGGTCGGCATGCTCGTGGGTCAGGAAGACAGCATCGAGGTGATCGACATTTGTAGAGATCAACTGCTCGCGCAGGTCGGGCGAGGTGTCGATCAGGATGCGCGTCGTGCCGTGATTGGAGGTCTCTTCGACCAGCAGCGAACAGCGCCGGCGGCGGTTCTTAGGATTGTTGGGATCGCAGGCGCCCCAGCCGAGCGCCGGACGCGGCACGCCGGCAGAGGAGCCGCAGCCCAGGATCGTCAATGTCAGCGTCATCAGGAGTGTTTCACCTTGGAGAACAGCCGAAAGAAGTTTTCGGTGGTCTGACGCGACACCTCATCGAGCGACACGCCGCGCGTCTCCGCCAGCACCTTGGCAACCTCAACCACATAGGCCGGTTCGTTGCGCTTGCCTCGGAATTTTCCTGGCGCAAGGTAAGGCGAGTCCGTCTCCACCAGAATGCGATCGGCCGGCAGTTCGGCCGCTAGCGCGCGCAGCGCCTCGGACTTCTTGAAGGTCAAGATGCCCGTGAAGCCGATGTAGAGGCCGAGCGAGACGGCCTTCATCGCAAGCTCGCGGCCGCCCGTGTAACAATGCAGCACAGCGCGAAACGATCCCTTCGCGACTTCCTCTTCCAGGATGCGGGCGCAATCCTCGTCCGCTTCGCGGGTATGGATCACCAGGGGCAGACCGGTGGCACGCGCGGCCGCGATATGGGCGCGAAAGCCCCTCGCCTGCGCTTCGGGCGAGCCATTGTCGTAGAAGTAATCGAGGCCGGCTTCGCCGAGCGCGACAACCTTGGGATGGTTCGTGAGCGCAATCAGCTCGTCCGGCGCGATGCCGTGTTCCTCGTCGGCGTGGTGCGGATGCGTGCCGACGGAGCAATAGACGTCGTCGTAGCGGCCGGCGATGGCGAGAAGCTGGTCGAGCTTCCGCACCCGCGTCGAGATCGTGACCATGCGGCCAACGCCGGCCGCTTTCGCACGCGACACGATCCCGTCGAGATCATCCGAAAAGTCCGGAAAATCCAGATGGCAGTGGCTGTCAACCAGCATCGTCCAAACGCCTCAGGCCGCCGGCTCGATATAGCGCGGAAACGCCGGCGTCGGCGCCGGCAAAGTTGAGTTGGGCGCAATCCGCTTCGCGCCGCCGAGCATTGCGAAGTTGCGTTCGCCTGGTGGGATGCCGAGGCTGTCGAGCAGCAAGCCTGAAGCGGTCGGCATTGCCGGCTGCGCCAAGATCGCGATCTGGCGCACAACTTCGGCCGTGACGTACAGCACCGTCTTCTGCCTGACAGGATCGGTCTTGGCGAGCGCCCACGGCGCCTCACCCGCAAAATAGCGGTTGGCCTCGGCGACCACGGCCCACACGGCGTTGAGCCAGTGATGGATCTGCTGCGTCGCCATCGCTTCGCGCGACGCCGCGATCATGCCGTCAGCCATCGCCAGGATCGCCTTGTCGTTGTCGCTGAACGCGCCGGGCTCGGGCAACACGCCCGCGAGCTGCTTGGCGATCATCGACAACGAGCGCTGCGCGAGATTGCCGAGGTCGTTTGCAAGGTCGGCGTTGATGCGCGCCACGATGGCTTCATGGTTGTAGTTGCCGTCCTGGCCGAACGGCACCTCGCGCAGGAAGAAATAGCGCATCTGGTCGACGCCATATTGGTCGGCAAGATTGAAGGGGTCGACGACATTGCCGACCGACTTCGACATCTTCTCGCCCCTGTTGAACAGGAAGCCGTGCGCATAGACCCGCTTCGGCACCGGGATGCCGGCCGACATCAGGAACGCCGGCCAGTACACCGCGTGGAAGCGGATGATGTCCTTGCCGATGATATGCACGTCGGCGGGCCAATAGCCCCAATTGGCATCGCCCTCGTCGGGAAAGCCAACGCCGGTGATGTAGTTGGTGAGCGCGTCGACCCAGACATACATCACGTGCTCTTCGTCGCCGGGCACCTTGACGCCCCAGTCGAAGGTCGTTCGAGAGATCGAGAGATCGCGAAGGCCGCTCTTGACGAAGCTCACCACCTCGTTCTTGCGCGAGTCCGGACCGATAAACTCGGGATGCTCGGTATAGAGCTTGAGCAGCCGGTCCTGATAGGCCGAGAGACGGAAGAAGTAACTCTTCTCCTCGACCCACTCCACTGGCGTGCCCTGCGGTCCGAGCCGCACGCCGTCGTCGTTCAGGCGCGTCTCGTCCTCGGCGTAATAGGCCTCGTCGCGCACCGAGTACCAGCCGGCATAGGCGTCGCTGTAGATGTCGCCATTCGCTTCCATCCGCCGCCAGATCTCCTGGCTGGAGCGATGGTGCTGCTCTTCGGTGGTGCGGATGAAGCGGTCGAACGACACGTTGAGCCGTTCGTCCATCTCCTTGAAGCGTCCGGCATTGCGGGTCGCGAGCGCAGACGCGGTCATGCCCTCGTTCTGCGCGGTCTGGACCATCTTCAGACCGTGCTCGTCGGTGCCGGTCAGAAAGAACACGTCCTTGCCGTCGAGCCGCGCAAAGCGCGCCAGCACGTCGGTCGCGATCGCCTCATAGGCGTGGCCGATATGCGGATTGCCGTTAGGATAGGCGATCGCTGTCGTGATGTAGAACGCGTTGCTGCGCGCGGGCGTCTTCGCCTTGGGAGCCGCGGTTTGCGGAGCGATTACCTTTGCTGGCGCGCGCGGCGCCTTCGGCTTTGCAG
The DNA here is from genome assembly GCF_006483445.1 of Bradyrhizobium guangdongense. GTDB lineage: Bacteria > Pseudomonadota > Alphaproteobacteria > Rhizobiales > Xanthobacteraceae > Bradyrhizobium > Bradyrhizobium guangdongense_A. Next base: position 3,780 of record NZ_PPPT01000068.1, read on the forward strand.
GCGCAGGAACTGCAACAGGAGCCCGCGCCGGTGCGCGCTTGGGCGCCGTTACCTTCGCGGTCTTGGCCATCGTCTTTGCGGGCTGCTTGGCCTTCTTCACCGCTTTCTTGCTGACGGCAGTCTTCTTGGAGGCTTTCTTGGCAACGACCTTCTTCGTCGCCTTCTTGCCGGCCTTCCGCGTAGCCTTGGTCACGCGCGCCTTGGCTTTCTTCGCCTTCTTGGCGGTGGCCTTCTTGGCCTTTTTCGTAGCCGTGCGCGTGCGGGCCTTCACCGACTTCTTGGCTGACGTCCTGGTCGCCTTCTTGCCGCTCTTGCGTTTGACAGTTTTCTTAGCTCGCGTGGCCACCACGAATTCCTTCACAGTTCGAAAAATTGGAAGCGCCTAGCGCGTTGCGTCCGCCAGCCAGCCGAACACCGAGAAAACCAAGGGCTTTCGCTCCAGATTGTAGGTTTCGGTGTCGCGCGCGGCGCGGACGATCTTTTCCCATACCTCCGCCAGCCGTGCAAGGCGCGGCAGGTTCTGATTGGCGCTGGCCTCGTCGGCATGCAGGCGCTCGGCGATCCAGCGATCGATGCCATCGATGAAGGCCGCGAGCGCCACCCGGTCGCTGATCGGCAGGGAATCGCCGAGCGTGTGCAACTCGCGCGGATCGACCTGCGGCAGCTTTGCGAGCATCGCCGCGGTCCGCTGCTGGAGTTTCAGCGCATCGCCGCCGAGCAGCGTCAGCGCACGCGCGACGCTGCCCTCCGCTGAATCAGCAGCCTCACGCAAGGCGGGATCGCCAGCCTCGAGATCGGCCGCGCTCGCGGCGGCCTGAATCACGTCGTCGGTCGACAGCGCCCGCAGCCGCAGCTTGCGGCAGCGCGACTGGATCGTGGCCAGTACGCGCGCCGGCGCGTGGCTGACCAGCAGGAACAGCGATTGCTGCGGCGGTTCCTCCAATATCTTCAAGAGCGCGTTTGCCGCATTCGGATTGAGCTCGTCGACAGTGTCGACGATACAGACGCGCCAGCCTTCGGCGGCAGCAGTCGACCCGAAAAACGAAATCGTCTCGCGCGTCTCGTCGACCGTGATCACGGTGCGCATCACGCCGCGATCGTTGGCGGTCCGCTCCAGCGTCAGCAGCCCGCCATGCGAACCAGCGGCGATCTGGCGCGCGACCGGATCACTTGGCTCGACGGCGAGGCTTTCGGCACGCTGGACCGATGGAGCGCGCGGCTGGCCGTGAGCGAGCACGAACCGCGCCATGCGGTAGGCCAGCGTTGCCTTGCCGATGCCCTGCGGCCCGCCGATCAGCCAGGCATGCGGAATGCGACCGCTGCGATAGGCCTCGAGCAGGGCCATCTCCGCCTCGCGATGACCGAACAGCTGAAAGGTCTCGCGCGGATGCGGAATGGCGACGTCGCTTTCGGTCTTGCGCGGGCTCATGCGGGCGCCACCGGGACTGGCGTGGCAAAGACATGGTCGCACACCGCGATCCAGATCCGGCTTGCGACGGCATCGGGATCGGAATTGGCGTCGATCAGCACGCACCGCTTCGGATCCTCGGCCGCGATCTTGCGGTAGGCCTCGCGCAGGTTGCGGTGGAATTGCAGATTCTCGCCCTCAAACCGGTCGGGCGCCGCGCTGCCGCGGCGCGCGGCGGCCCGCTGCAGGCCGATCTCGACGGGCAGGTCGAGGATGACAGTGAGATCCGGCTTGAGATCGCCGATCGTCACCCGCTGCATCGCATTGATGATCCCGGCCGGCACACTGCCGAGGCTACCCTGATAGGCGCGCGTCGAATCCGAGAAGCGGTCGCACAGCACCCAGGTGCCCTGGTTGAGCGCGGGCTGGATGACGGTATGGACATGATCGTCGCGCGCGGCCGCAAACAGCAGCGTCTCGGCCTCGGGCCCGAGGAGCTTGCCCATGCCCGACAGCACCAGGTGCCGCATGATCTCAGCGCCGGGCGAGCCGCCCGGCTCGCGCGTCACGATGGTCTTGAGCTTGGTCGCATTGAGCCGGTCGGCGAGCTTCTTGATCTGGGTCGACTTGCCCGACCCCTCGCCGCCTTCAAAGGTGATGAAACGCCCGCGCCCGGACGGCGGCTTCACGGCAATCTCATTCATGGTCAGAGCTTCTCGGCGCCCGCGCGGAACATGCCGATCACGAGCTCGCTGGCGCCATCGATCGCCCGGCGCACGGTCGAGCCGGTCCCGACGGCCTCGGCAGCATAGACCGGCGTCTCCACCGCGACATTCCCGCTGCGCCAGACCCGGACCACGCCCACTCGCTGCCCCGCCTCGACCGGCGCGCGCACCGGTCCGCTATAGACGACGCGTGCAATCAGCTTGTCGCTGCCGTTCTTGTGCACCATCACCTTGACCGGCGTCTTGGCCACAAGCTTGACGGAGCGGCTTTCGCCGCCGAACACTTTTGCGTAGCCGACGGGCTGCTCGGCCGCGATCAAAGTGCGGGTCTCAAAATTGCGAAAGCCCCATTCCAGCATCTTCTTGGCCTCGGTGGCGCGATCCTCGGCGTCCTCCAGGCCGTTGACGACGACGATCAGCCGCGTGCCGTTCTGCACGGCCGAGCCGGCCATGCCGTACCCGCCTTCCTTGGTGTAGCCGGTCTTGAGGCCATCGGCGCCCTCGAGCGCGTTGAGCAGCGGATTGCGATTCGGCTGCCGGATCTTGTTCCAGGTGAATTCCTTCTCCCCGAACAGTTTGTAGAAGTCCGGATAGGTCAGGATGATATGGCGCGCGAGCATGCCGATCTCACGCACCGTCATCTTGTTGGCGGGGTCAGGCAGGCCGTTCGAATTGCCGAAGGTCGACTTGGTCAGGCCGAGCTCGCGGGCCCGCTTGGTCATGACCTCGGTTGCAAACATGCGCTCGTTGCCGGAGATCCCTTCGGCCAGCGCGATGCAGGCGTCGTTGCCGCTCTGGATGATCGCGCCGTGCAGGAGGTCGTCGATCGACACCTTGCTGTTGATGGCCGCGAACATCGTCGAGCCGCCGGAGGGGGCACCGCCCCTGCGCCAGGCGTTCTCGCTGATCCGGTATTCGTCAGTGAGCTTGATGTCGCCCTTCTTGAGGGCGTTGAAGACGACCTCGGCGGTCATCATCTTCATCATGCTGGAGGGCGCACGCAGCTCGTCGGCGTTCTTCTCGAACAGCACGCTGCCGCTGGAAGCCTCGATCAGGATCGCGTTCGGGGCGTCGCCGTCAAAACCGGCGTCTTCCTTCTTGACCCCGCCCTGGACGCTCTGATTGGCGGCGTAGAGCATCCCGCTCCAGCCGAGACCGGCGCCGACGGCCGCTGCAATGAGCCCGCGCGCGAGCCACCGGGCGGCCTGTCCCGGTCGGCGGATTTGAGAAGCGCGAAATGCCATGGCGAAGCCCTGAGAGCGGCGTTCTAACAGGAGGAACCGGGGCAAACAACACAAGCAGCGGCGTCATCACCCGGAGATTGCGCGGCCCGCGCGAGGTCCCTATCGTGACACCTCACGAAACCAGACCAAACCCCTGAAACAAGGCGGAAAAGCGATGTCCTCCTCGCGCATGATCACGGCCAACGGGATCGATCTTTTCGTCCGAGAGGAAGGCCAGGGACCGCTCGTGGTGCTCTGCCATGGCTGGCCGGAACTGTCTTACTCCTGGCGTCATCAGATTCCCGCGATTGCGGCAGCCGGTTTTCACGTCGTCGCTCCTGATATGCGAGGCTTTGGCCAGACCTCGGCGCCGTCGGACGTGTCGGCCTATTCCATCTTCGACACGGTCGGAGACGTCGTCGGCCTGGTGCAGGCGCTCGGCGAGAAGAAGGCTATCGTCATCGGCCATGACTGGGGTGCGCCCGTGGCCTGGCACGCCGCGCTGTTCCGCCCTGATATCTTCACGGCGGTCGCCGGCCTCAGCGTGCCGCCGCCGCTGCGCGGACGCGGCAAGCCGCTCGACCTGTTGCGCCAGAACGGCATCACCAATTTCTACTGGCAGTATTTTCAGACACCCGGCGTCGCCGAAGCCGAACTCGAGCGCGATGTCGCCCGCACGATGCGAGTCGTGCTCGGCGGGCGCGGCCTCGCCGATCCCAATGGCGCGATGTTCGTGCAGGAGGGCAAGGGCTTCCTGGGCCATGCCAGTGGCACCGCGCCGCTGCCGGCCTGGCTGCCCGAGGCTGACCTCGCCTATTTCACCGAGACCTACCGCAAGTCCGGATTCCGCGGCGGGCTGAACTGGTACCGCAATCTCGATCGTAACTGGGAGCTGACCACGCCATGGCAGGACGCGCAGATTCATCAGCCATCTCTGTTCATCGCGGGATCGAAGGACGCCGTCGTCACCGGCCTGATCGGATCGAAGCTGATCAACAAGCTCGAGCTCGTGCTGCCGAATCTCACGCGCAAGCTGATCATCGACGGCGCCGGCCATTGGGTGCAGCAGGAGCGGCCCGACGAGGTGAATGCGGCGCTGGTTAAATTCCTGAAGGAGACGGCGGCTCAGTAGAGCCCGCGGCCGCTCAGCACTTCGCTGGGACCGCGCGGGTCGACCGGCGCATAGGCCGCGGCCGGCCTGAGGTCGGCCGAATAGCCGGCGTCGTTCTCGTAGGACACCGCGCGGCGGTTCTCGACCACCCGGCTGCCCCGGCGGCTCGAGGCTGACATTTCCGAGGTCGCGTTGATCGAGGCGACGTCGGCCGAGGTGTTGCCGAGGTTGTAGGGACGGCCTTCCGGCACAGGAACCTCGCCCCGGATCGCCCCGCGCGAGGAGGTGAATTCCGGAACGAACGGTTTGGCCGAGGCGACCCGGACCATGGAGGGCGTCGGGGCCGGAACACCGGTCCGCAAGGTCGCCATCAACTGGCGGTCGTCAGACCCCTCCAATGGTGCCCGGCCGACATATTCGACCCGGACTTTTGCGACGCCATTACCTTTGAATTCAAGAAGTTCGGCTGCCTTGTTCGAGACGTCGATGAGGCGATTGCCATGGTAGGGACCGCGGTCATTGACGCGGACGACCAGCGATTTGCCGTTCGAAAGGTTGGTGACCCTGGCATAGGACGGCATCGGCAGGGTCGGATGCGCCGCCGTCAGCGAGGTCATGTCAAAGACCTCGCCATTGGCGGTCAGGCGGCCATGGAAATCGTCGCCATACCAGGAGGCCATGCCTTCGGCACGGTAGTTAGCGTCCTCTTCCGGAACGTAGGTCTTGCCGGCGACCATATAGGGCTTGCCGACGCGGTAGGTCCCGCCGCCCTTCGGCACGGGGTCACCCCAGGCGACCACCCGGGGGCTGGACGAAACGCCGTATTTCGGATCGACGCGGCTGGCGAACTTGCCCGACGACGCGCAATTGGCGAGCGCGAGACAGGTCGCGGCCGCCGCCACGCCGCGCGCGGCCCGCATCACCGAATCTGACCGTCGGATCCCCATTCGCCCCAAATACCATTCCACCGGACGCGTGCCCAATCAGGCCTTCTGCCGGTTCTCGCCCGATGCGGCCCACCACCGCTTCGGAAACGCGACGATATCGCAACCCGAAGACGGCGGAAATGGGGAGCGCGGCGTGATCGCGCCAAGATGGTAAACCAGACCTTCGCGCCCTCCCCGTTGATCTACGGAGGGCCTGTCCCGCTCTCGCACATGCTGTTGCGCCAAAACATCACTCCACCCCCATTGTCGGCGAAGCCACTGGAATCCTTTTGACTGTGCAAGGTTGTCCGCGTTTTCTCGCGTATGCACGGGGCGCAACGCGGTTTGCGAAAGTATTGGGATGATCGAGACGGTTTCAGCACTGATGGGCCTGGTAAGCGCGGGGATCTTCCTGGCTCATGCCTTTGAAGGATACCGCACGAGAGCCTGAAGCGCTCGCGCGGCGACACGCATCACCTCTTTCAACTGAGCTTGTTCGGAAAACTTTAATCGATCCGACCGAGCATCGAGAACGAGAGCGGAAGGCGTCCTATGCGCAACCATGATCTGGTGTCCGACAGTTTTCTGGCTTTGACGGCAGGCGGCCTGGTGCTGCTCTGCTCCAGCTTGGTGGCTCTGGCGTTCGCCTGAACGCCCTTCCCGAAATCCTGACGTTTGGCCGCTGCGTTGCAGCGCAACTGCCGTGGGGAGTCCGTCGGGCGGCCGCCCGCATCCCGTTTAGTTGATTGAATTCCCGCCCTCGTGCCTCGACCCATTGGAAGAGGCTGTCTCCAACGAGGGTGACGCACATGCTGGCCGAGAAATTCTTCCTGGTCCTGGAATCGCTGATCAAGGGTCGCACCTATCCCGACGGAAGCCCGCGCGTGGTCTCGACCTCGCCGCACGTCCCGGTGAAGCTGCCCAGCAACCAGAAATAGCGCTCAGCGCACGCCCAGCAGCGAGCGGCGGAAGCCGCTGCTTCTGGCTTCGTTCAGGCAGACGAAGCTACCGTCGAAGCCTTGCCCCCAGAGCTTCTGGCCTTTCCGGTAGTAGACCCCCTTCTTGAAATCCAGCCACACCACCTTGTCGGTCGGACAATAGCGCTGCGCCTGATCCTCGTAGCGAAACGGCGTCAGCGGGAGCGCGGCGAGGTTTGCGACGCCAAGACCGAGCAGCAGGGCCATCGCCGTACCCACAAGCCTGAAGATCCGCACCTCGTCCCCCAATCCCAGCATGCCATCGGCAGACGCTCTGCCTGCCGGGATGGCAGTATGCCGCGCAATCCACGGCCATGCCAACGCGAGGCAATGTCTTCCGCCAGCCATCTTGTCGGGCTAGATGGGAACCAGGTCAAATCGCAGAGTGGAAATCGCCCGCATGTCGGCTGAGCCCGAAACGACGCCCCCGCCCCGTCGGACCACCCCACGCCTGGGCCTGCTGCCGATGATCATCTTCGGATCGCGCTGGCTGCAGCTTCCGCTCTATCTCGGCCTGATCGTCGCGCAGTGCGTCTATATCGCGCTGTTCGTCAAGGAGCTCTGGCACCTCTCCTGGCACGCGCTCGATTTCAGCGAGCAGCAGATCATGATGAGCGTGCTGGCGCTGATCGACGTCGTGATGATCTCCAACCTGCTGGTGATGGTGATCGTCGGCGGCTACGAGACCTTCGTCTCGCGCCTCGATCTCCAAGGCCACCCCGACGAGCCGGAATGGCTCGGTCACGTCAATGCGAGCGTGCTGAAGATCAAGCTCGCGATGGCCATCGTCGGCATCTCCTCGATCGCGCTGCTGCGCACCTTTATCGAAGCCGGCAATCTCGGCTCGGGCCGCGCCGGTTTTACCGAGCAGGGCGTGATGTGGCAGGTCCTCATCCATATCACCTTCATCGCCTGTGCGATCGGTATTGCCTTCGTCGACCGGCTGAGCGACAGCGCAATGCGTGGCCACGCACGAGAATAGGGGCGGTCTATTTCGGCGATTGCAGGCCCGGCCCGGAGAGGGACAGGCGCAAGAGCGCGCTGCCGAGCGCAACCGCGCCCCGCGGACGGGCTGCAGGGCCAGGAGCACTGACGGCCGCAGAAGCCCTACCCGTTCGCCTCGAGCTGCTGCAGGGCCTGGTGCTGGCACTCCTGCAGCTTCTGTGCGACCTGCTCGGTGGGCACGCCCTTGCCGGCGAGGTCGCTTGCCACCTTGCGGATGATATCGTCGCTGGTCTGGCTCTCCAGATTGGTCGTGACCAGCTCGGTGGCGTAGGTCGCCGCCGCACCGCCGCCGAGACCGAGCTGGGCTGCCGCCCACATTCCCAGGAGCTTGGTCGACCGCGCCATGACCTTGAACATCAGCTCTTCGTCATGGGCGAATTTGGCTTCAAACCCCTGCTCGCGCTTGTCGAATGTCGTCATTGGTCGAGCTCCCTTCCGGAGGGACGATGGCTGCCAGACGCGCCGAAATCCTAGCCCACCCGAATATAGTTTACCATTCGTTAGGCCGAATCGCGCCCTGCTTTGGCGAATTCTCGGGAGACCCGCAATGGACAGAGAGTTGAGGGAGTTTCGCCGACTTGAACGTGTGTGCCTGGAGCAGGCCGAGCTCGACGCCTTCGACCTGTCCCGGATCGGCCTCCTGAAGGTCGCCAACGATTGCCGCATGGCAGCGGAGGCGATTGAGGCCAGGCGGCCGCCGCGGACCAATGTTATGGCCGGCCTGGTGCAGGCGCTGAGGCTCTCCTGGGGCGGCGCTCGGGCCTGAGGCCGGCACCGGGGTTTAAAACAACCCCATGCACAGTAGCCGGCGGCAGACGGCGCGTCGCTTCTGTTTTTACGAATACGACTGACGGCTCAGGCGGTTGTGCGCGTCCAGCGCCGAGCGGGGACGATAGGCCAGGCCGCCGTCAAAGCGGCCGCTTTTCGGTGAAAAGGCGGCGGCGGCGCGCGACAAACCGTCAAATCCTGCTTGCCAAATTGTCCCGCGGCGGGCCCCAGACCTATGTTAGGATTTTGGCTGTTTGCAACACCATCCGCTCGCTTTGGAACGCGCGGAAGCCATTTCGCGTTGATCCGTCAAATGGGAGATGCGCCATGCCGGGTCTGACAGAGGAAGACATTCGCACGCGGGCCTATCATTTGTGGAAGGCTGCGGGCGAGCCGGCCGGACGGATGGACGTGTTTTGGTACGAAGCCGAACGGGAGCTCCTGGTCGAGCGCGTCAACGGAAGCCCGGTGCCTCCCACAGACGATCGGCAACCGATTTCGAGGCACTGAGCCTGGTCCGCACGCTCCGGGCCTTCGCTGCCTACGCCCCGCCGAGATAGAGCCGCTTGACGATGTCGTTGCCCCGCAATTCGTCCACCGAGGCCGCCGCCACGACGATCTCGCCATGGACGATGATGTAGCCGCGGCTGGCGATCCGGATCGCCTGGTTGAAGTTCTGCTCCGCCATCAGCACCGTCAGGCCGAGATTCTGATTGAGTTCGCCGATCTTGGTGATGGTCTGCGAAACCAGGAGCGGCGAGAGCCCCACCGACGGCTCGTCGACCAGCAACAGGCGCGGTGACGACATCAGGGCGCGCGCAATCGCCAGCATCTGCTGCTGACCGCCCGACATGGTGCCGGCCAACTGTCCCCGCCGCTCCTTCAGGACGGGAAAGGTCTCGAAAGCGACCGCCAGATTGCGGTCGATGCTGCGCCGGGCCGCCTTTCGGAACGCCCCGAGCATCAAATTCTCCAGCACGGTGAGCCGGGGAAACAGACGCCTGCCCTCCGGCACCATCGCCACGCCGAGCTCGACGATGTCTTCGGTCGACAGACGAGCCAGATCGTGCGCCACGCCGTCGATCGTCAGCGCGATGGCGCCGCGTTGCGGCCGCACCAGGCCCGCGATGCACTTCATCAGCGTGCTCTTGCCGTTGCCGTTGGTGCCGAGCAAGGCGACGGTTTCGCCGGCCTCGACACGGAGCGACACGCCGCGCAGCGCCGTCACGGCGCCGTAACCCGCATCAAGATCGTTGATGGCGAGGCTAAGTGCCAAGGTAGGCCTCCTGCACGTGCTTGTCGGCCATGACCTCGGACGGCGTCCCGATCGCGATGATCCTGCCGGCATCGAGACACATGACGCGGTCGGAGAAGCGCATCACGGCCTGCATGATGTGCTCGATCATGATGATGGTGATGTCGCGGCTGGCCAGGCTCAACAGCAGATCGAGCACCTCGTCGACTTCGGAACTGGAGAGGCCTGCCATGGCCTCGTCCGAAATCAGAAGTTTTGGTTGCGTCGCCATCGCCCGCGCAAGCTCCATCTTGCGCAACTCCACCTGACTGAGCTGGGTGGCCGAAACGTTGGCCTTCGACCCCAGGCCCATCTGCTCGAGGATCGACATCATGGTGTCGCGCCGCTGCCCGACCGAGACGTGCTCGTGAGCGGCGAAATCGAGCGCCACCATGAGGTTTTCGGCAACCGTCATGCTCCTGAACGGCCGCGGAATCTGGAAGCTGCGGGCGATGCCGCGGCGGGTGCGCTGATGCGGCTTCAGCGGCGTGATGTCCTCACCCCGAAACAGGACGGTGCCGGGCTCGGTACGAAACGCGCCGGAAATGCAGTTGATCAGCGTGGTCTTGCCCGAGCCGTTCGGGCCGATCAGGCCAAACCGCTCGCCCGGCCGGATATCGACGCTGACTTCGCGAAGTGCCGTGAATCCGCCAAAGCGCTTGGTCAGCGCCGCAATCCGCAGCAGGGGCGGCTGGGTGTCGGAGAGCGTCATGCCTCCCCCTTCCCGCGGTTGCCCCGCAGCCTGGCGATCAGTCCGATGATGCCGTCCGGAGCGCCCACCACAAACAGAACCAGCATCACGCCAAGCACGAGCACGTTGACCTCCGACGAGATCGTGACCGTCAGCAATTGCTGCGTCGTGGCGAGCACGATCGCGCCGATGATCGGCCCCGACCAATGCGCGGTTCCGCCAATCAGCGACATCGCCAGGGTCGAGACGGAGTAGTTGAGATTGAACGCGGACGCAGGGTCGGCATATTGCAGGTACATGGCAGCCGGAGCGCCGACCGCGCACATCAGCGCGCCCGAGATCACGCAGGCAAGGAGCTTCAGGCGCAAGGTCGGCACACCCGTGCACTCGGCCGCGAGCTCGTCGTCGCGCAGCGCCTGCAGGCCGCGACCGATCCACGAGTTCTGGATGTAGCGCGAGATCGCCACCGCCAGCACCACGAGGAGTGCCTGGACGAAGAACAGCATCTGCACATAATTGTCGAACGGTGCCGTCACCTCCGGCCGCTGGATCTGGATGCCCGCGGCACCGCCGACATAACGCCAGTTCGTGATCGCGGTCTCGATGACGATCGTCAGTGCAATCGTCGCGATCGAGAAGAAAATGCCCTGCATGCGGAGCGTCAGGAGACCGAGTGCGAGCCCCATGAGCGCGCCCATCGCGGCGCCGGCCAGAATTTGCAGCGGAAGCGGCGCGCCGAACGCCTTGACCAGGAAGACCGAGGCATAGACGCCGACGCCGTAGAATGCGCTGGTGCCGAAATTCACATAGCCGGCATAGCCGCCGAGGATGCTCCATGCCACCGCAAGCGCGATGAACTGCAGGATGATGTAGCCGGCAAAGAACGGATACTGGTTGCCGACCACCTGGGTCATCACAAAGACGGCAGCGAGAAAGACCGCCGCGCCGGCCCAGAAAGCGATGCTGCTGCGTGTCATGATCGCCTGCCAAACAGGCCTTGCGGCCGGACGGCGAGGATGCCGAGCAACATCGCAAAGGAAATCGCCGGCGCCCAGGAGGCGCCGAACATGGTGAGCACGATCGACTCGGCGACGCCGAGAATGATAGCGGCGACGAGCGTGCCGCCCATGCTGCCGAGCCCCGCCATCACCACGACGCAGAAGGTGCGCCCGATATAGGCGCGGTCGAGCGTCGGATCGACGGGAGCGACGATGATGAGCAGGGCGCCGGAGATCCCGAGCACGGCGGTGGCGATGCCGAAGGCCCACTGCTTGATCTTGACCGGGTTGGTGCCCATCAAGCGCAACGCCTCCTGATCCTGCGCCACGGCCTGGATGGCGCGTCCCATGAAGGTCCGCGACAGATACAGCGTCAGCAGGACGGTGAGTGCGGTCGCCACCCCAAACGCCACCAGAAGCCGATACGGAATACGGAAGTCGCCGAGCCGCAACGCCTTGCCGATATAATCGGCGGTGACGGAGCGCTGATCGACGCCGAATTGCAGGATGATCAGCACCTCGATGATGAAGGCGATTCCGAAGAAGAAGGCGATGCCGCGCACCGCGGCGTCGCTGCCGCGTTTCTCGAACGTCTCGTAGTACAGGCGATAGGCAGCTAACCCGAACACGAAGAAGACCGGCGTGATCAGGAGGCCCGCGAGCAGTGGATCGACAGCATAGTGCTCGTTAAGGAAATACACCGCGTAAGACGCCAGCACCAGAAACGCCGGATGCGCCACGTGGGGGACGTCGAGCAGGCCGAACGACACGGACAATCCGAGGCTGACCGCGCCGTAGAAGCAGCCGAGCAGCACCCCGATCACCACCGCATCGAGCAGCAGATCCAGTGAAAACAATTGACGTCCCCCTTGCCCCGGCTTGAGCCGCTCCCCCGATCAGCTCGTGCCGGAGTGTCCGATCCCTTGCCCGGGGCAATTCGTCCCGGGCATCGCTCGCGATCTCCAGCTTATTTCCGCGCGGCCTCGAACGGCGCGATCAGCTCGCCGGATTTCAGATTGTCCGGGAACAGGATCACCTGTTTGCCCGAGGTCCGGAACTGCTCCATGTTCTTGTCGACGACGCCACGGAACTGGGCCTGGAGCACCGCGGTCTCCTTGCGCTCGCCATCCGGCGAGAAGGCGATCGGCCCGACGATGGTCTTGTGGGTGTTCTCGCGCAGATATTTGGCGAGCGCCTTCTGGTCCAGCGACCCCACCGCCTTGATAGCCTGCTCGATGAGCTGGCCACTGGCATAGCCGAACGGCGCCAGATAGTAACCGAGCGGGTCGATCTTGGCTTCGACGGCGCGTTTCGTGTACTTGTCGAAGAACTCCTTGGTGCCGTCGAAATACATGCTCTTTTCCGGCAGCCACGTATTGTAGTTGACGACGCCGTTGAGCAGCGAGCCCATATTCTCCATCACGGCGCCGAACTGCAGGCCGACCATGCCGCCGCCGAACACCTTGACGTTGTCACCGATACCGATCTCGTTGACGGCACGCAGAATTCCCGCCGAGTCCGGCGGATAGGACGCGACATAGACGATGTCGGGCTTGCTTGCCTTGAGCGCGCGGATGATGCTGGAAAACTCCACCGTAGCAGGCGGGTAGGCCTGGTCGAAGACGACCGGCAGGTTGCGCTTGGCTGCGACTTCACGGGCGGTCTTCGCCAGGTTCTGCGCGAACTCCTGGTCGGCCGCCAGCAGCGCCATGGATTTGCCGCCGGCCTTCTGGCCGATATCGAGGAACGACGTCGCCCAACTGTCCGCCGGTCCCCACGGCGCATTGTTGAACCACATGTCGTGGCCGACCTTGCTGTTGACCTGGAACGAGAAGTTGCCGATCAGCAGCAGCCCGCGCTGCTTGACCATCGGCATGATCGGCGCCGTCGGCACGGTCGCATAGGGCGCGAACAGGAGGTCGACCTTGTCGACGTCGATCAGCTTCGAATAGATCGCCGGCGTCTCCGAGGCGCTCGACTTGTCGTCATAGACGACGAGCTCGACCTTGCGCCCGAGCAGCCCGCCGGCCGCGTTGACGTCGTCACGCCAGATCTCGATGCCGAGCAGCGACGCCTTGCCGCCGCCGGCAAGACCGCCGGTTTGCGGCATGCTCATGCCGATCCTGATCGGCCCCTGCTGCGCGTGCAGCAAATTGGCACCGAGCGGTGCGGCCGCAAGCGCCGCGCCCGCGGTCGCCAGCAGGCTGCGGCGGGAAATCGACGAGACCTTCTTCGACATTGGCTGTTCACTCCCTGAAGTCTGTTGTTTGACGTGATTGTGGTTGGCTGGCTTCTTGGCGTCCCTCGTCAGATCTTCCCCAGAGCCGTCAGGATAACCTGCGGCGTCAGGGGAATCTCGGTGATTATTGTCCCAAACGGCGAGAGCGCATCATTGACTGCGTTGGTCACGGCCGCCGCCGCGCCCGCGGTCCCGGCTTCGCCCGCGCCCTTGGCGCCGAGCTCGGACTCGCGGGTCGGCGAGACGACATGGCCGATATCGATGTCGGGCATCTCGCCAGACATCGGCACGAGGTAATCGGCCATGTTGGCGTTGGTCAGTTGCCCACGCTCGTCATAGATGCACTTTTCAAACAGCGCCGCCCCAAGCCCCTGCACCACCCCGCCCCTGATCTGCTCATCGACCAGTTGCGGATTGATGATGGTGCCGCAATCCTCGACCACCCAATGCCTGAGCAGCTTGACGAAGCCGGTCTCGGTATCGACCTCGACCCAGGCGGCCTGAACGCCGTTGGTGAAGGCGAAGGGATATTCGCGCGGCACGAAATGTTTTGTCGCCATCAGCTCGGGCTGGATGCCCGGCGGCAGCGTATCGGGGCGGAAATAGACAATCCGGGCCAGTTCGTTCAGCTCGATCCGCGATGCGCCGTCACTGACATTGACGATGGCATTGTTGACGATGTCGAGCTCGGCCGGTGTGGACTGCAGGATGACCGCGGCAACATCGAGGATGTTCTTGCGCAAGATTTTCGTGGCCTGCAGCGCGGCCTCACCGCCGATGCCGGCGCCGCGCGAGGCCCAGGTGCCGCCACCATAGGGTGTCACGTCGGTATCGCCGAGAATGACCCGGACGCGGTCCATGGACACACCGAGGACGCTGCCCACAATCTGGGCCGTCAGCGACTCCGAGCCCTGCCCCTGCTCGGTGATGCTGGTCTGGCAGATCACCGAGCCCTGCGCATCCAGCCGCACCGCCACGCCATCCTGCGACGAGATTTTTGCACCGCCGACCCCATAGAAGGCCGCGCTGGGGTTGGTGACCTCGATGAAACTGGCAATGCCGATGCCGCGATGGATTCCCTCCTTGCGGAGCGTAGCCTGCTCGGCACGCAACGCGTCGTAACCCATCATCGCAACGATCTTGTCGAGCGAGGCATGGTGCGACAATTGCTCGAACCGCAAGCCTGATGGCGAGGCGCAGGGGTAGGCGTCGTCGGCGATCAAATTGCGGCGGCGGATCTCCAGGGGATCCATGCCGATTTTCCGGGCTGCGAGATCGACCAGGCCTTCCGTCACCGAACAGGCGATGGGATGGCCGACCGCGCGGTACTGGCACATGACATTCTTGTTCTGGAACACCACCCGCGCCCGCGCGCGGTAGTTCTTGCTGGTGTAGGGACCGCCGACGAGATTGACGACCTGGTTAGCCTCGATCGCGCTGGTGCGCGGATACATCGAATAGGGCCCGATGCCGGTGAGATCGTCGATCTCGAAGGCCGTGATGGTGCCGTCGCGCTTGACGCCGATCTTGCCCTTGCAGCGATGGTCGCGGGCGTGAATGTCGGTATTGAAGCTCTCGACCCGGTCGGCGACGAATTTGATCGGGCGGCGCAGCAGCTTTGAAAGCGCGTAGGTCGCCATCTCGTCGGCATAGATGTGCACCTTGATGCCGAAGGAGCCGCCGACATCCTTGCAGACGACGCGAACCTGCGCCTCCCGCAGGCCCAGATGCAGCGCCGCGATGTTCTGCACCATGTGCGGGGCCTGCGTGCCCTGGTAGATCGTGAGCCGTGCTTCCGCGGCATTCCAGTCGGCAACGACCGCCCGCGGCTCCAGCGTCACGCCGGTGTGGCGGCCGAAGATGAAGTCGGCCTCGACCACCGCATCTGATACGGCAAAGGCCTGGTCGACGGCGCCGGCATCATGGACGCGCTCGAACGCCAGATTATCGCCGAGCGAGGCATGGATGACAGGTGTCGCCGGATCGAGCGCCGTGCGCATGTCGGTGACGGCCTCGAGTTCCTGATAGGCGACCGCGACATGCTCTGCGGCGTCCTCGGCCGCCGCACGGCTGGTCGCGACGATGGCGGCCACCGCCTCGCCCTGCCAGCAGACACGATCGACTGCGATCGCCGATTGCGGCGCGGATTTGAGGCCCTTGAGATGCGAGAGCACGCCGACCCAGGGCGTGATGACGGCGCCAAGCTCCTTGCCCGTGACGACAGCGATAACGCCCGGCATCTCCTTAGCGGTGACGGCATCAACGCTCACAATCTTCGCATGCGCGTGCGGCGAGCGCAGGAACACGACATGCGCCATGCGCGGCAGCTCGATGTCGCTGACATAGAGGCCGCGGCCCTGCAGCAGACGGTCGAGGTTCGGCCGCGGCACCGTCTTGCCGATATAGGAGTTCGGCCGGTCCAGCACCGACAACCCGTCCGGATTGACACGGATTGAGCTCATGCCTTCAGCTCCATCCGCGCCCGCGCGGTCGTCTCGACCGCGTCGATGATGGCGTGATAGCCGGTGCAGCGGCAGTAATTGCCGGACAGATGCTCGCGAATCTCTTCGCGCGCGGGCGTCCGGTTCTCGCGCAGCAGATCCTGCGCCGCCATCAGCATGCCCGGCGTGCAGAAGCCGCATTGCAGCGCATTGCGGTCGCGAAACGCCGCCTGCAGATCGGCGATCTCGCCGGAATCGGACAGGCCCTCGATGGTCTCGACCACGGCGCCATCAGCCTGCACCGCCAGCATCAGGCAGGATCGGACGATCTCGCCGCCGACCCGCACCGTGCAGGCGCCGCACACGCCATGCTCGCAGCCGACATGCGTGCCGGTCAGCTTGAGATGCTCGCGCAAAAAATCCGCGAGATTGAGCCGCGGCAGGACGTGCGCCTCGACGCGTTCGCCGTTGACCGTGAGCGAGATCGCCGCTGCAGCCGTCACGCCTGTCCTCCGGTGTGGAGATCGGGACGGTTGAGGAGCGATGCGACGCAGCGCGCCAACAGTACCTTTGCGAGATGCCGGCGCATGGCCGGCGTCGCCTCCTGATCCTCATGCGGATCGAGCTCCCGGGAGAGCGCGTCGCCGGCCTCTGCCAGCACCGAGGACGTCATCGTGACGCCGGTCAGCCTGGCGGCAGCCTTCGCCAGAACAGGCTTGTCGCCGACAGCGAAATAGCCGAGCCGGAGGTCGGCGAAGGCGGCGCCATCAAGCACGGCCTGCGCGGCAAGACCTGTGATCGCATAGTCGCCGTGGCGCCGCGCAAACTCCTGGAAGAAATGCGCCGAGCCTTTGCCGGCGATCGGCAGCTCGATGGCAACCAGCAAGTCCTGGGCTGCGAGCTGTGTCTCGTAAATCCCGGTGAAAAAATCCTCCGCGGCAATGCGCCGCTCGCCGCCGGGGCCACGGACCACGATGGTTGCACCGAGCGCCAGCATGCAGGCGGGCAGCTCGGATGCCGGATCGGCCTGCGCAAGGCTGCCGCCAACGGTGCCCCGGTTGCGAATCGCGGGATGCGCGATGTGCGCCGCGGCGGCGGCGAGCAAGGGCACGCATGTCGCAATGTCGGATGATGTCAGGAGATCGGCATGCCGGGTAGCCGCACCGATGAGAAGCGTGTCGCCCCTGATCGCGATACCGCGCAACTCGGCGAGTGCACCGATGTCGACGACCATTTCAGGGGCAACCAGCCGCAGATTCATCGCGGGGATCAGGCTTTGCCCGCCCGAAAGCACCCTCGCCCTCTCTCCATGCACGGCAAGCAGCTCCAGCGCATTGTCAACGCTGGTCGCGCGCGTGTAGGCGAAAGCCGCAGCTTTCATTCAGGCAAGCCTCCCCGACCCTGTTTTTCTGCTTTTGACGGATTAGAGGATGGGACATTTCAAAGGTCAAGCGGCCCGGACTTTGCGCTCTTTTCGACTTTCGGACTTGCGCTGATCGATTGGCCGACGCACCCTCCCGCCAAGCAAGAAACCGCGCGGGAGACGCAGACATCATGAAGCTCGGGTTCTTCACGATGCCGATCCATCCCCTGGACAAGGATTGGCGGCAATCCCTCGGGGAGGACCGGGAAGCGTTCCTGCTTGCGGATGAGCTCGGATTCTCGGAAGCCTATGTCGGCGAGCACGTCACCGACCGCGCCGAAAACATCACCTCCTGCATCGCGTTCATCGCCTGGCTTGCCGCCGCCACCAAACGGATGAGGCTCGGCACCGGCACGGTCAACATGCCGAACAGCCATCCGGCGGCGATTGCCGCCTCCGTCGCCATGCTCGACCACATGCTCGAGGGGCGGCTGATCTTTGGCATCAGCCCGGGCGGACTGCTGTCGGACGCCGAGCTGTTCGGCAATCTCGATGCCGACCGCAACGCGATGTTCCTGGAGGCGATCAACCAGGTGCTGGCGATCTGGGAGGGCAAGCCGCCCTATAATCTCGCGGGCAAATACTGGACCATCTCGACCGAGAGGACACTGATCGAGGATATCGGCCAGGGTTTTATCGCAAAACCGCTGCAGCGGCCGCATCCGCCGATCGTGGTGACGGCGGTCGCCCCCTTCTCCAAGGGCGTCACGGAGGCCGCCGCGCGCGGCTGGGAACCGATTTCCGCGAACTTTCTGATGCCGGCCTGGGTGAAGAGCCACTGGCCCCGATATGTCGAGGGCTGCGCACGCGCCGGCCGTCCGGCCGATCCCGCCAACTGGCGCGTGGCCAAAAGCGTCTTCGTCGCCAAGGATGCCGCGACCGCAAAAGCCTATGCCACCGATCCGAACGGACCTTACGTCTATTACTATCGCTCGCTCTTCACCAAGCTGAAGCGAAACGGCCGCATCGAGCTGTTCAAGACACGGCGCGACCAGCCCGACGACGAGGTCACGCTGGAGATGGTCTGCGACAAGCTCATCATCTACGGCACGCCTGACAGCGTCGCCGACCAGTTGCTGGCGTTCCAGGACGACGTCGGCAGCTTCGGCACGCTGCTCTACGCCGGCAAGGACTGGCGCGACCGCGAGCTCGGCCGCCGCTCCATGATCCTGATGGCGGAGCAGGTGATGCCGCGCGTCAACGCGGCCTCTGCGCGCAGCCGCGACGCCGCAGGGTGAGCGAGATGGCCCTCTCCGATCGCATTCCCTATGTCGCGCAAATCGACCGCCCAAAGCTCAAGCTGCCCGGCGGCAAGCGCCTCGCCGTCTGGGTCATCCTCAATGTCGAGGAATGGCGGATCGAGAACGCCATGCCGCGCACGGTGCTGTCGCCGCCGATGGGGCAGCCGCTATTGCCTGACGTGCCGAACTGGTCATGGCACGAATACGGCATGCGCGCAGGCTTCTGGCGCCAGTTCAAAGCGCTCACCGAGCGCAACATTCCGGTCACGCTCGCGATCAACGGCAATGTCTGCAACTCCTATCCCCGCGTCGCTTCCGCCGCACTCGAAGCGGGCTTCGAGTTCATGGGCCACGGCTTCCTGCAGGGTCCCATGCACAAGCTCGACAACCAGGCCGATGCGATCAAGCGCGCGGTCGACACCATCGCCAAATTCGCCGGCAAGCCGCCGCGCTCATGGGAAAGCCCAGGCCTCACCGAAACCGATGTGACC
Source organism: Bradyrhizobium guangdongense (assembly GCF_006483445.1). GTDB lineage: Bacteria > Pseudomonadota > Alphaproteobacteria > Rhizobiales > Xanthobacteraceae > Bradyrhizobium > Bradyrhizobium guangdongense_A. Next base: position 22,741 of record NZ_PPPT01000068.1, read on the forward strand.
CTCGACCTGCTCCGCCTCAACGGCATCGAATATGTCGCGGACTGGGTGATCGACGATCTGCCGCAGGACATCGCCACGCCCCACGGCACCATCACCACGATTCCCTATTCGGTGGAGACCAACGACATCGTCATCCATGCGCTCCAGCATCTGCCGTCCGAACAGTTCCTGAAGCGCTGCACCGACCAGTTCGACCGGCTCTATCTCGAAGGCGCCGACAATGCGCGGGTGATGGCGATCTCGATCCATCCCTACATCACCGGCGTGCCACACCGGATCAAATATCTGGAGGCGCTGCTCGACCACGTCATCTCCCATGATGGCGTCGCCCTGATGACCGCAAGCGAAATCGGCGATTGGTACCGCGCCGAGATGACGGGAAAATAGTCGACGTTACGTGTGGGACTTCTCAATACGAGACGGCATGTTGCCCCGGCCGGCGCAAGGCGGCGTCGAACGGGTTGATCTTCGCCGCCAGTGCGTCCGCCTCGCGGCGGAGCACCTGAACCACGGTCGGCATGCGCTCGGCATTCAGCCGTTCGACCGTGGTGCCGATGCTGATCGCGGCGAGCGGCCGCCCCTCGCGGTCAAGGATCGGAACGGCGACACCAGCCATGCCCGGCAGGAGTCCCGACCCGCGCGCCGCGTAGCCGCTCTCCCGCACCTGCTCGATTCCCTTGCGGAAGAACACTTCGTCGAACGGACCGAAATTGAGCAGACGCGGCAGGTTGAAGCGGATCACCTCCTCGCGTTCGGCTTCCGGCAGGTGAGCAAGGATGGCCATGCTGCCCTGCCCGACCCCGAGGATCACCTTGCCTCCGATATCGCCGGTGAATGAGCGGATCGGTACCGGTCCCTCGCAGCGATCGAGACAGACCGCATCATATCCGCTGCGAACCAGCAGGAAGGCAGTGTCGCCCAACGCCGCCGACAGCCGCAACAGCGCAGGGCGGCAAACATCACGCAGATTGCCAGGGCTGCCGGCGCGGGCGGCAAGTGAAAAAAGCTCGATGCCGAGTCGATAGTGCTTGTTGCGCACATCCTGCTCCACGAGACCTTCATCGATCAGCATGCGGAGCAACCTGTGCGCCGAAGCCGGCGTCACGCCGGCCGTCGCAGCCGCATTCGTCAGCCGCATCCCCTCGCCGCCGCTCGTGGCCAGCGCACGCAGCAAGGCCACGGCGCGTGGCAGGCTTCCAGAAGGTCCTTCGCCGGAAACATCATCCATCAGATGAAAATACTCCCCGCATATTCGCGCCTTGATTACACATAGCGGAAAAACGGCGCCATGTATTTGCGTATATTGGAATATGGCATTGACACGAGGTGGAGCAAAGACCTGAATAGCAAGTCACGTCCTCGCTCCGGCAGTCCAGCCCCATGCGCGAACCGGTCTTGCGTGTCGAAAACCTCCGGGTCGAATTTCGCATTCGTGCGGAATGGTACCCGGCCGTCGACGGCATCTCCTTCGCGCTCGATCGCGACGAGACGCTCGCTCTGGTCGGCGAATCCGGCTGCGGAAAATCGGTCACCGCGCTCTCCATCATGGGTCTCGTGCCAGAGCCCCAAGGGCGCGTCTCGGCAGGCCGCATCCTCCTCGACGGAACCGATCTGCGAACGATCGATGAGACGAAGTTCGAAGCTCTGCGCGGCGACCGCATGACGATGATCTTCCAGGAGCCGATGACGAGCCTAAATCCGGTGATGAGCATCGGCTCGCAGGTTGCTGAAGCGCTGCGCGTCCATCGCGGGATGTCGCGAGGGGATGCGGAGGCGAAGGCGCTCGCCGTTCTCGATGAGGTGAAAATTCCGTCCGCAAAACACCGCTTCCACGATTATCCGCATCAATTCTCGGGCGGCATGCGCCAGCGCGTGATGATCGCGATGGCGCTCGCGTGCGAACCGACGCTGCTGCTCGCCGACGAGCCGACAACCGCCCTCGATGTAACCATCCAGGCGCAGGTTCTCGGGCTGCTGGCCGACCTGAAGGGCCGGCACGGCATGGCCATGCTGTTCATCACGCATAATCTCGGCGTCGTCGCCCAGATCGCCGATCGGGTCGCGGTGATGTATGCGGGCCAGATCGTCGAGGAAGCGTCCGTGCACGAGATCTTCACAAGGCCCGCTCATCCCTATACCCGCGCGCTGTTCTCGGCGATTCCGCGCATGGATCGCGCAGAGCAGGTGCTCGCCGCCATTCCTGGCCGCGTGCCCCCTCTCACCGACATGCCCAGGGGGTGCCGCTTCGCGCCCCGCTGCCCCTTGCGCCGCGAAGGGTGCGAGGCGCCGCAGGTTCTGGCGGCCGCTGCCCCGCAGCATCTCGCCCGCTGTCACATAGCAACCAATACTTTCGCCAGGGAGCTTGCCCGTGCTTGAAGCATCTGGCCGGGTCGTGATGGTCTCCGGCGCCTCGCGCGGCATCGGCCGCGCCGTGGTGGAGCGCCTGACCGCGGGCGGCTATCGCGTCTCCGCCGGAGTGCGCGATGCCCGCGGACTGGTCGGATCGGACCAATTGATGCTGCAGCGTTATGATGCGGAGTCATTGCTGTCGGCGGAAGCATGGGTTGCGGCGACGATCGACCGTTTCGGCCGGCTCGACGGCCTCATCAATGCTGCCGCAATCAATCCGGAAGCCGATCTCACCGATCCCGACGAGACGGCGCTCGACGCCATGATGCTGATCAACGTCAAGGCGCCGTTGCGGCTCATTCGGCTCGCGCTGCCGCATCTTGCCAGGAGCGGCGAAGGTCGTGTGATCAACGTCGCCTCGATGTCGGGCAAGCGCGTCCGCAATCCCAATGCCGGGTATGCGATGAGCAAGTTTGCGCTCATCGCACTCACCCATGCCGTGCGGCAATATGGCTGGGAGCACGGCATCCGCGCGACCGCGATCTGCCCGAGCTTCGTCGCGACCGACATGACCGCGCATGTCACCAAATGGCCGCGCGAGAAGATGAGCGATCCGCGCGACATCGCCGAACTCATCGCGACGGTGCTGCGGCTGCCCAACACCGCAGCCATCGCCGAGCTGCTGGTCAATTGCCGGCTGGAGGACATGCTATGAGATTGCAGCGCCTGGCGGAGACGGACCGGACCGCCGTGTCGTTCATGCTCGACGGTGCGCCCGTGGCTGCGCTCGAGGGAGACAGCCTGCTCACAGCCATTCTCGCGCAAGACGGCGGTTACCTGCGCGCGAGCGAGTTCGGCGATGGCCTGCGGGCCGGTTTCTGCCTGATGGGGGCATGCCAGGATTGCTGGGTGAACGTCGAAGGGGGCGGCCGCGTGCGCGCCTGCACCACCCCGATCGAGGAGGGCATGCGCGTGTCGCGCGGGATGGTGCAGCCATGAGCATCGTCATCGTCGGCGCCGGTCCGGCCGGCACCCGCGCAGCCGAGGTTCTCGTCGGCGCGGGCCTGCGCCCGATCGTGATCGACGAAGCGCCGGAGAACGGCGGACGCATCTATCAACGCCAGCCAAACGGATTCCACCGTACCGCACGCACCCTTTACGGCTTCGAGGCCCACAAGGCGCGCGCCATCCACGATAGCTTCGACCGGCTGCGCACGTCGATCGACTTCCAACCGCGAACGCTCGCGTGGAACTTGCAGCCCGGCGTGATCGACACGATCAGCGACGGCAAGGCGCGGACCGTGCCGTTCGCGCAGACAATCCTTTGTACCGGCGCGATGGATCGGGTGATCCCGCTGCCGGGCTGGACACTGCCCGGGGTCTTCACGCTCGGCGGATCCCAGATCTCGCTGAAGGCACAGGGCTGCGCCATCGGTGCGCGCGTCGCCTTTCTCGGGACCGGTCCCCTGCTCTATCTCGTGGCGTATCAATATGCCCGCGCCGGCGCTCAGGTGACCGCCGTGCTCGACACGACACCCTTCGCCACCAAGGCGGCCCAAGCGTTCGGACTGATGCGCGGCGGCGCAACGTTCGCCAAGGGCCTCTATTACATCGGCTGGCTGCGCACGCACGGCATTCCAATCTTCGAGGGCGTGACGCCGCTCGCGATCGGAGGCGACGGCCAGGTCGAAGCGGTGAGCTGGCGTGATGCGCGCGGCATTTCGCACGAGGTGGCCGTCGATGCCGTCGCGCTCGGCTTTGGGCTGAAGCCGGAGGCGCAGCTCGCCGACCTCGCCGGTGTTCCGTTCGACTTCGATCCCGTGCAGCACAATTGGGTGCCGCGCATGGATCCGGGCGGACAAACATCCGTCAACGGCGTGTTCCTTGCCGGCGACGGCTGCGGCATTCGGGGCGCCGACCTGGCCGAAGCGGCTGGTGCGCGTGCCGCCTGGGCCGTGCTGGCCGCGCGCGGCCTGGCGGTTGACACCCGCGCCGTGGCGAGCCTCGATGCACGGCTTGCAGCCGGTGCCGCCTTCCGCGCCGCGTTGGAGCGCGCATTTCCATTTCCGGCAAAGCTCGCCGCCGCTATGGCCGACGATACGATCCTTTGCCGCTGCGAGGTGATCACGGCGGGCGAATTGCGCGCAGCCGCGAATGAGGCGCTTGCGACGCTTCCGCCGCCGGAGGTCAATCGCGCCAAGGCACTCACGCGGATCGGCATGGGACGCTGCCAGGGTCGCGTCTGCGGCGCAGCCGCAGCCGAGATACTGGCATCGACATTGTCCTGCCCGGTCGAGCAGGTCGGCCGCCTGCGCGGACAGCCACCGGTGAAGCCGATCCCCATTCTTCCCGCGGAGGCCGCATGAGCACCACCGCGACCGACGTCCTGATCGTGGGGGGCGGTGGCGCAGGCTGCTCCACGGCCCTGCATCTCGCAAAGCGCGGCGCACGATGCATCCTGCTCGAGCGCGGCCAGATCGGTGGACAAGCCAGCGGCGTCAACTACGGCGGCGTGCGCCAGCAGGGCCGGCATCCGGCGGAGCTGCCCCTCGCCCGACGCTCCCGCGACATCTGGGCCAGGCTGCCGCAGCTCATCGGCACCGACTGCGAATTCGAGGTGACCGGACACCTGAAGCTGGCGCGCAACCAGGCCGAGGAAGCCGACCTCATCGCCTATCTCGACGTGGCCAAGGCCAATGGACTTCCGCTGATCATGATCGGCGGCAATGCCATCCATCAGCAATATCCCTGGCTCGGCCCCGACGTCGTGGCCGGCTCGTTCGCGCCCGACGATGGCGCCGCGAACCCGCGCCTGTTGAGCCCCGCTCTGGCGCGCGCCGCGCGCGAT
>NZ_PPPT01000069.1 GCF_006483445.1 Bradyrhizobium guangdongense
CGTGGATGCCCGGGACAAGCCCGGGCATGACGACCTCCCGTGGAGCACCATTGCGATTCTGCATCATCATCTCAATTCCTGATGTCCATGGCGCTGCGCAGGCCGTCACTGAGCAGGTTGAAGCAGATCGAGACCGCAAAGATCATCGCGCCCGGAAGGGCTGCGACCCAGGGATTGACGTAAATCGCGGTGCGCAAGGTGTTCAGCATCAAGCCCCATTCCGGCTCCGGCGGTTTGGTGCCGAGGCCGAGGAAGGAGAGACCGGCTGCCAAAATCATCGAGACCGAAATGAGACTGGTGGCATAGACAAAGATCGCGCCGAGCACATTGCCGAGGATGTGCACGCGCATGATGGTGAAGGGGCCGGCGCCGGAGGCGCGCGCGGCTTCGACAAAGTCCATGTTGCGCACGCCGGTCGTGACGCTCTCGGCGACACGGGTGATCTGCGGCACGAACACGATGGTCAGCGCCACGATGGAATTGAGAATGCCGGCCCCGAGCGCGCCGGAGATTGCGATCGCGAGCAGCACCGAGGGGAAGGCGTAGAACACGTCCACCGTGCGCATGATCGCGGTGTTGAGCTTGCCGCCGACATAGCCGGCAACGAGACCGAGCGAGGTGCCGAAGACGAAGGCGAGGATCACGGGCAAGATGCCGATCAACAGCGACAGCCGCCCGCCATAGATCAACCGCGCCAGCATGTCGCGCCCGAGTTCGTCGGTGCCGAACGGGTAGCCCGCCGTGCCGATGTGGCGAAGGCGGCGGATCATCGAGCCCTTGTAGGGGTCTTCGAGACCGAGCCATGGCGCGAGGATCGCCGAGAGGAAGATCATGATCAGCACGAGCGCGCAGGCCATGCTGACCTTGTCGCGCACAATACGGCGGCCGACGGTCGCCCAATAGCCGCGCGCCTTGGTCGCGGGCGCGGCCTGCAGCGCGGCCTCGTTCATCGCGGACAGCGGGAGCTCGCTCATGGCCGCAATTCCCACTGTCGTCCCGGCGAAGGCCGGGACCCATAATCCCAGGGAGCAGTCGTGGGACGAGACGCTAACCACGAGTCTTCGCCAAATGACGTTTCGTGGTTATGGGTCCCGGCCTTCGCCGGGACGACACTGAGTGTGTGATACATCATCCCCCTACCCCCGCTTGATGCGCGGGTCGATCGCGGCCTGTGCGATGTCGACCAGGAGATTGAGGAACACGAAGAACAGCGCCAGCACCAGAATCGTGCCCTGCAGCAGCGGCAGGTCGCGCTGGAAGATCGCGGAGTTGAGCAGGAAGCCGGAGCCCGGCCAGGAGAACACGGTCTCGATCAGGATCGAGCCGCCGAGCATATAACCCAATTGAAGTCCCATCACGGCGAGCGCGGTCGGCGCGGCATTCTTGACGACGTGGCGGAACACACCCGTTTCGCGCAGGCCTTTTGCGCGCAGCGCCTCGACGAAATCCTGGGAGAGGATGTCGCCGGTGAGCGCGCGCACGGTGCGGGTGACGATGCCCATCGGAATCACCGATGTCGTGATCGCCGGCAGCACGAGATATTGCAGATGCGCCCAATCCCAGGCCCAGGCGCTGGAGCCGCCGGGGCCGGCGCCGACCGCGGGCAGCCAGTTGAGCTGGACCGAGAAAATGATGACGAGCAGCATGCCGAGCCAGTAATGCGGCACGGAGACGCCGGCGATGGCAAAGGACGTCGCCAGCTTGTCGATCCAGGTCTCCCGGAAATAGCCGGCGATCAGGCCGAGCAGGACGCCCATGGTGAAGCCGATGATGGCGGCGGCGATCGCCAGCGTCACGGTGTTGCCGACCGCGCGCATCACTTCGGCGAGCACGGGGCGGCCGGTGGCGATGGAGTTGCCGAGATCGCCATGCAGCGCGCGCAATAGCCAGAGACCGAACTGCACCGGCAGCGGCCGGTCGAACCCATAGGCGGCACGGAGCTGCGCGGCGAGCTCCTGCGACGCATCGGCCGGCAGCACGGCAACCAGCGGATCGCCCGGCGTGATGTGCACGAGCAGAAAACACACCAGCGCGACGCTGATGACGATCGGAATGACGTAGACGATGCGTCTGGCGATATAGGCGAGCACGTTGTCTCTCTTTTCCTTCTCCCCTTGTGGGAGAAGGTGGCGCGAAGCGCCGGATGAGGGGTATCTATCCGCGGTTACAGCATTATCGAACAAGAGAGAGCGTCACTCGCGGAGAGAGACCCCTCACCCGGCCTCGCTATTGCGAGGCCACCCTCTCCCACAAGGGGAGAGGGTGCACTGAGCACGCGGATAGAGCTACTACTGCATCGACACCGGCGAGAAGTCGACGAACCAGCTCTTGGGCTGCACGAAGCCTTTCACCTTCGGGCTCATGGCGCGCGGGGCGACGTCGTGGGCGACGTAGAGGAAGGCTGCGTCGTCGACGGAGGCCGCGTGCAGCTCGGCGAGGGCCGCGTCGCGTGCGGAGGCGTCAAAGGTCTGTCGGGCCTTGGTGACGAGCTCGTCGAATTTGGGATTGTTGATAAAGCCCCAATTGTTCGAGACCGGCGGCGCCATGCCCGATTGCAGGAAGCGCACCAGCGCGAAGAACGGATCCATCGCCGCATAGGTGACGTTGGTCGCGTTCGAGCCGTTGGCGCTGGGATCCTTGGCGCCGCGGCGCCAATTGGTGAACAGCGTGTTCCACTCGATGACGTCGAGCTGCACGTCGAAATAACATTCGGCGAGCGCCTGCTGGAGATATTCGTTCATCGGCAGGGGCAGCATCTGGCCCGATCCCGAGGCAGACGTCTGCACCTTCACCGTCAGCTTTTTGCTGGGACCGAAGCCGGCTTCCTGCATCAGCTTTTGCGCAGCCGGCTTGTCATACTTGATCTGGAAGGTCGGATTACCGCGCCAGGGATGGCCGGGCTCGAAGGTGCCGCTGGCGGGCACCATCAGCCCCGCGAGCAGACCGTCCCTCAGGCCTTCGCGATCGACGCAGAGGTTGGCCGCCTTGCGGACGCGGATGTCGTTCCAGGGCGAGCCCTCGACGCGCGAGAACTGCCAGGGCCAGACATGCGGCTCCTCGTTGCTATAGAGCACGAAGCCACGCTGCTTGATTTCAGGCAGCGCGTCCGGCGCCGGCGCCTCGACCCAGTCGACCTGGCCGGAGAGCAGCGCCGCGGTGCGCGCATTCGCCTCCGGCATCGGCAGCAGCACCATCTTGTCGACCTTGGGCACGCGCGCCGTGTTCCAATATTTGTCGTTCTTGGCGAGCTCGAGCCGCTCACGCGGGGTGAAGCCTGCCATCTTCCACGGGCCGGTGCCCGAGGCGTCCTTGGCAAACGCAGCCCAGGCCGCCTGCGACTTCGCCTTGGCGTCGGCGCCTTCGGCCTTGTCGAAGAAGGCCTGCCATTTCGTCGGGCTCGCCATGAACAGATTGGTGAGGTTGATCGGCAGGAAGCTGTCGGGCTCCTTGGTGGTGAGCTCCACCGTCATGTCGTCGATCTTCTTCGCCGACGCCAGCGTCGGCATGCGCGAGGCCGTGACGCCGACCTGGCTGGCGTCGAATTGCGGCGCATCCTGCTTCAGCACCTTCTCGACGTTCCAGACCACAGCATCGGCGTTGAACGGCGAGCCATCATGGAAGGTGACGCCGGGACGCAGCTTGAAGACCCACTTCTTCTTGTCGGCATCATCGACCTTCCATTCCGTCGCAAGGCCGGGGATCACGACGCTCGGCTTGTCGGCCGAGGAGAGGTCCCACATGGTCAGCGCGTCATACATGGTGAGGCCGGTGAAGCGGTTGCCCTCAAAACCCTGGTCGGGCTGGCCCAGCGTGCGCGGAATATCGGCAGCGGTCATGCCGATGCGCAGCACGGTGTCGGCACTGACCGCACGCGGCCACGCCGCCACCGTCGTCAGCGCCAACAGCCCGATCATGGCTGCGCGGGTTTTGTTCTTGTCGATAAGCATCGCCTCAATCCTTCTCCGGCTTTCGATGATTATTTTTGATGCAAACGTATGCAACGTGCGTGCCAGCGGAGGAAAATATTCTGCGAAATGCCGTCGCATTGACAAGTCTTTGTGACGCACGGCCGCACGCAGGCCCGCGCTGCCTATTCTGGCATCAAGATTGCAAGTTTGGGCCCAAACTTTCCCTCAGGGAGCTTTGGGGCCATGCGTATCAAAATCCAGACCTGTCTCGCCGTGCTTGCACTGGCGCTGTCCGCAATCTCGGCGCGCGCCGAGACCGTGGTGCGCTACGGCATCTCGATGGCGGACATTCCGCTGACCACGGGCCAGCCCGATCGCGGCGCCGGCGCGTATCAGTTCACGGCCTATACGATCTACGATCCGCTGGTCGCCTGGGAAATGGACGTCGCGGAACGTCCGGGCAAGCTGGTGCCGGGGTTGGCGACCGAATGGAAGGTCGACGACACAGACAAGACCAAATGGCGCTTCACGCTGCGCAAGGGTGTGAAGTTTCACGACGGCAGCGACTTCAACGCCGATGCCGTGATCTGGAATCTCGACAAGGTCTTGAACGACAAGGCGCCGCAATTCGACAAGCGGCAGAGCGCGCAGGTGAAGACCCGCCTGCCCTCCGTCGCCAGCTACGCCAAGATCGACGACTCCACGATCGAGATCACCACCAAGACGGTCGACTCCTTCTTCCCCTATCAGATGCTCTGGTTCCTGGTCTCGAGCCCCGCGCAATATGAAAAGCTCGGCAAGGATTGGGACAAGTTCGCGAGCCAGCCCTCCGGCACCGGCCCGTTCAAGCTGACGAAGCTGGTGCCGCGCGAACTCGCCGAACTCAGCAAGAACCCCGACTACTGGAATCCGAAGCGGATTCCGAAGGTCGACAAGCTGGTGCTGGTGCCGATGCCGGAAGCACTGACCCGCACCAATGCGCTGCTGGCGGGACAAGTCGACCTGATCGAAACGCCGGCGCCGGACGCCGTGCCGCAGCTGAAAGCGGCCGGCATGAAGATCGTCGACAACATCACGCCGCATGTCTGGAATTATCATCTCAGCGTGCTGCCGGGCTCGCCCTGGACCGATGTCCGCCTGCGCAAGGCGCTCAACCTCGCAATCGACCGCGATGCAGTGGTCGGCCTCATGAACGGACTGGCAAAGCCGGCCAAGGGCCAGGTCGACCCGTCGAGCCCGTGGTTCGGCAAGCCGACCTTTGAACTGAAATACGATCTCGCCGCGGCCAAGAAGCTGGTAGCCGAGGCCGGCTACTCCAAGGAAAAGCCGCTCAAGACCACCTTCATCATCGCGCAGGGCGGCACCGGCCAGATGCTGTCGCTGCCGATGAACGAATTCCTGCAGCAAAGCTTCAAGGAGATCGGCATCGACATCGACTTCAAGGTGGTCGAGCTCGAGACGCTCTACACGCATTGGCGCAAGGGCGCGGCCGACGAGATGAACGCCGGCATCACCTCCAACAACATCGCCTATGTCACGTCGGATCCCCTTTACGCCATCGTGCGCTTCTTCCACTCCGGCCAGATCGCGCCCGTCGGCGTCAACTGGGGCGGCTACAAGAACCCGAAGGTCGACGCTCTGATCGACGAGGCCAAGCAGACCTTTGACACCGCCAAGCAGGACGAGCTGCTGGCGCAGGCCCATGCGCAGATCGTCGACGATGCCGTGCTGGTCTGGGTCGTCCACGACACCAACCCGCACGCGCTGTCGCCGAAGATCAAGAAATTCGTGCAGGCGCAGCACTGGTTCCAGGATCTGACGACGATCGGGGTGGAGTGAGATATCCTGTCGTCCCGGACAAGCGAAGCTTTGGGCAACGCGCAGCGTTGTCCAGAGCGGAGCGCAGATCCGGGACCCATTACCCCAGGGAGGAGTTTGGCGAAGACTCGTGGTTGGCAGCTCGCTCCACAACCCCTCCCTGGGGTAATGGGTCCTGGCTTTCGCCAGGACGACGCTGAGTGTGTGTTCGCGGCTTCCGCAATCATTAAAATCGCCACATCCGCATCTGGCGTTGCCCAAACACGACACATCCTCTCCATCTCACAACCGCCCCATCGCAGACACATTCGGCAAAGCTAACGCCGCACTGTCGTCCCATTCCGCCGGTCATGTGCCCCGCATGCCTGCAGGCTTTCGCCCGGCAGGCCTCGTTGTGTGTCGTCCATCTTCATGGGGAACTGCCGTGATCAAGTTTGTTATTGCCACCGGTGCAACGCTCGCGATGGTGACTGCCGCCAGCGCCGCCGATCTGCCGCGCCGCCAGCCCGCGCCGGTCTATTCGGAAGCGCCCGTCGTCGGCAAAATGCCGATCGGCAAGTCCCCGGTCGGAAAGGCGCCGATCGGCAAGGCCCCCGGCCCGGTCGTCTCGCGCTACTAAGCGCACACACGCGTCGTCGAACGTGGTGGGGGTGAGCGTGGCGCATTCTCTCGGGAGATTGGGGTTCTTGCTGCTCGCGGGCGTCACGCTCGCGGCCTCGCTTGCCGGTGTGAGTTCATCGGCGTCCGCACACGAACGGCACAAGCGCATCGCCGACGCGAATGCGCTTGCGACCAGTGAGGCACCACAGGCGCGGCGGCAGGCCGCCGCCACCAAGGGCCCCTATTATGTCGACTTCCGCGCCAGGACAGCGGCGAGCTGGGGTCACGCCTTCGTCTGGTATGGCAAGACCAGCGAGCGCGCCGTCGAAGTCGCGGGCCTGACGCCGGTCGGAGAGACCTTCACTTACGTGCTGGGACATCTGACATTGGTGCCGTCGGAGACCGGCGCGAGCTATGGCGATCTCGACCCGGAATATCTCACCGCGAACTACCGGGTCTATCTGAGCGAAGCCGACGCCAAGCGGGTGTTCGCCTATATCAAGCAGTTGCAAGCGAACTCGCCGGTGTGGAACGCCGAGACGTTCAACTGCACCTCGTTCATCGGCAGCATCGCCAGCTTCATGGGCCTGAAGACGCCGGTGCGCTGGCTGCGGCCGGAGAATTACGTCAACCGTTTGAAGGAAATGAACGGCGGGCGGCAGATGGTAAGGCTGTCGGCGGCGGAGTAATGGCGCGCGGCCGTAGGGTGGGTTAGCACCGCGGATTGGGCGAAGCGCAATCCGCGCGGCGTAACCCACCACTTCTGTCGACGCGGAAACCAAAGCGGTGGGTTACGCCAGCGGACCGCGCTTCGCGCGGCCGCGTGCTAACCCACCCTACGAGAGCCCGAATTACTTCGTCAGCAACGCGAATGCACCGGTCCAGTCGTCGGGCGGCGGGGTTTCCTTGAACACCTTGATCCGTGCCTCGTAAAGCTTGAACAGCTTTTCGAGCGTGTCGGCGTCCTCGCTCTTGCGGCCGCGCTCGATCGCGTCGAGCGCGCCCTGCCAGTCGCGGCTGCGGTAGCAGGCGAGCATCTCGATCGTGATGTTGCGCAGGCGCTGGAAGGCGGCCGAGTGCATGACGTCCTCGCGGCCGGCAACGGCGTAGATCACCTCCGGCTCGGTCTTGCCCTTCACCATGATGAAGTCGAGCTCGAGGATCGCGAACTTGTCCTTGACGGCGAGCGCCGTCTTCGAGCCGACGATGATCGGGAAACCGTATTCCTTGGTCTGCCCCTCCAGGCGCGAGGCCAGATTGACGCTGTCGCCGAGCACCGAATAGTTCTTCTTCAGATCGGAGCCCATGTTGCCGACCACACCGATGCCGGTGTTGAGGCCGATGCCGACATTGAGCGGAATGTAGACGTGGCCGCCCTCGGCGGCCTCCTCCTCACGCTCCTTGTTGACCACATCGATGTGCTCGAGCATCTGGATCGCGGCCTCGCAGGCATTGACCTGGTGCGCGGCATCGTCAAGCGGCGCATTCCAGAACGCCATGATGGCGTCGCCCATGTATTTGTCGACATAGCCCTTCTGCTCAATGATCGCGTCGGTCAGCGGCGTCAAAAAGCGGTTCATCAGCGCGATCAGGCCCTGCGGATCGTGCTTGTAGCTCTCCGAGATGGTGGTGAAGCCGCGCACGTCGGAGAACATGATCGTCATCTCGCGCTCCTCGCCGCCGAGCACGACCTTTTCCGGCGCCTGCGCCATCTGCTCGACCAGGACGGGCGACATGTATTGCGCGAAGATGCCGCGGATCTGCTTGCGCTGCTGCTGCTCGCGCACGAAGCTCGCAAAAATCAGCGTCAGGTAGATCGCCGTGGTCGAGAGCATCGGATAGGTGGGATCGATCAGCAGGCGATAGCGTACATAGTAGTACCAAGAGACGCCGAGCAGAATCGAGGCGAAGAGTGCGCCGACGCCGACCAGCGTGACGGGTCCGAATCTCGGCGCGAAGATGATCACCAGGATGCCCATGACGATGGCGAACAGGAATTCCAGCGCGATGCCGTAGTTGGGCTGCGCGATCACCGAGCCGGTCAGCGCGCTCTCGAGCACCTGGGCGTGGATTTCGACGCCCGGCATCGCCGGCGACACCGGCGTCGTCTTGATGTCGTTGAGCCCCACGGCCGAGGTGCCGATCAGCACCAGCTTGCGCGAGAACTTGTCGGCCGGCGCGCGTCCCTCCAGCACGTCCACCGCCGAAACATAGATCGAAGGATCCTGGCGGGCGAAATGCACCCAGAGCTGGCCGTTCTTGTCGGTCGGGATCTGAAAACCCTTCACGCCGACGCTCTGGATGCCGCCCTTGTCGGCCTTGATGAAGATGGTGTCGGTGCCGGTGATGACGCGCAGCATCTCGAAGGTCAGCGCGGGCATGATGACGCCCTGGGCCTGCATGATGATGGGCACGCGCCGCACGATGCCGTCGCGCTCGGGCACGATGGTGAACAGGCCGCGGCCGGCGGCCGCCGTCTCGATGACGGGAACGTTGCGCAGCAGGCCGGGAAACTTGAACAGGAAGGGATGCGGGTCTTCGCCGAGCGTTGCGAGCCCGGTCTGCGGAAGCTTCTTGTCGAGCTCCGCATTGGGCGTCGGCACGCCCGACTCGCCCACCACGACGCGCGACTGCCTGATCGCCTGCGCAAAGATCTGGTCGTTGCTCGGCAGTGCCTTCAGCTTCTCGCGCGTCGCCTCATCGAGGCTGCGGAACGTGTCGGCCGCGATGTCCGGGTTGAGCCGATCGGGCTCGGAGAACACCACGTCGAAGGCGATCGCGGCCGCACCAAGCCGCGTCAGGTTGCTAACGAGATCGGCGACCTTGGTCCGCGGCCACGGCCACTGCCCGAGCGCCTTCAGGCTCTTCTCGTCGATGTCGACGATCGTCACCGGCCTTGCCGTCTTGTGGCGGTGGTCGAGGACCTGGAAGTGATCGAAGGTGCGGACGCGAAGCTCCTCGACCGGGGCCGGATCGGCGATGCGCAAGGCGGCAAAGCCGACCAGCAGCACGAGGCAGATCAACCGCGCGTAGCCGAACCGCCGCGCGAACCACCGCCGCCATATCCTCAGCCGCTTCATGCCTGTTGGACTTCCGCCCTTAAGTTCCAGTTCGATTTTGGAGCGTTCGCGGACGGTTGGCTACGCCTTTTGGCGCGAAAAGCTGCGATTTTTCGCCACCCGGGAGACGGCTCAGGCGAAGCCGCCGCCGTGGTTCGTGACGATGAAGTCGCCGGCGGTCAAATTGCCGACCAGCACGTTCTTGAGCAGGATCGTGTCGTGATCCTGCACGGTCAGCAGCGTGTCGTCGCCGACCTGCGTCTTGTTGACGTCGGTCCAGAAATCGACGCCGGTGAACTGGCGCAGGTCGATCTTGTCCACGCCGATCTCGAAATCCGCGACCGTGTGCTCGATGGCGATCAGCGGCGAGCCCGGCGCGAACACGAACTGGTCCTTGGCGGCGCCGCCGGTCAGCGTGTCGCCGGTATCGGTGGCGAAGATCACGTCCTTGCCGTCGGTGCCCTGCAGCGTGAGGCCCTGGCCCTCGGCGGCTTCGTTGAAGATGAAGTGGACGGTATCGAAGCGGCCGGCGGAATCCGTCACCGTCAGCGTGATCTGATCGGTGTCCGGCGGCGACTGGCCGGGATCGTAGGTGATGCCGCTCTCGAAGCCGAGATTGATCTGGTCGAGCGTGCCCGAGCTCGGAGACTGATAGACGACGCTGTCCGGGTCGTGCGCGGTGATCGCGCTGACGGTGAAGGTATCCGTAGAGGCACCGGCATCGGTGTCGACAACCTTGAGGTCGGTGATGATGTCGGTGTTGTTTTCGGTGATGTGCGAGACCAAAAAGCTCTCGGTGTCGATCACGGGGCCGCCGGCGGGCGCCGTCACGTCGGTGCCGATGCTGGCGACGGTGTCCGAGACCGGCGTGGTGCCGCCGGTGCCCGTGCTGGTGAGGTCAATCGTTGCCGGCGAGGCGCCGGTGATGCTGCCGGCATAGGTGTTGTCGAGGGCGTGGACGCCGAGCGCGCCCGGCGTGCCGGTAAAACCGTCGGCCGGCACGAAGCGGATCAGCGTCTCCGGGCTCAGCACCAGCGCGTGGTCGTCGCCGACCGAGCCGATGTCGATCCACGCGCTGCTGCCGGCGACTTCATATTGCCAGACGCCCTGCGCGGCGGTCGCAGCATCCGCGGTGACGGCAATGGCCTTCAGGCTCGCACCGGCATCGTCGTCATGGAACTTGCCCGCGAACAGATCGCTGATGGTGCTGCCGGCCGGATCGCTCTCATTGCCGGCGACGGAAGCAAGCGTCGCCGAATCCAGCGTCGGTGCGTCGTTGGCGCCTGATATCGCGATGGTAACGACCTGCCCGCCGGTCCCGGTCGCCGCGTGGCCGTCGCCCGGCAGAAGCGTATATTGCAGCGACAGCGTCTGGCCGGCGGCCAGGAAGTCGAAGGCCTCGCCGTTGGAGCTGAAATCCCAGGCGAACTGCGTGTGCGTCGCGGTGCCGTCGAGGACGTCGCCGGTCGGCAGGGTCAGATAGGTCGCGAGCGTGTTGTGCGCGATGCCGCCGACCGCATCGGTCTGCAGCACGCCGTCGAGATAGACGTCGAGGTGGTCGAGCGACACCGCGACGTGGTCGGTGACGTCGGCGTCCGACAGGGTCAACGTGCCGTGTGCCGTCTGTCCGCCATCGGTCTCGGACTTGGTCTCGCCGGTGCTGTCGCCGCTCGCAACCGAGATGACCGGCGCATCGTTCTTGCCGGTGATGGTGACGGTGACGTGCGCGGTATCCGTTCCGCCCTGGCCGTCGTCGAGCGTGACGGTGGAGACCAGCGTCACGGTCTGGTCTTCGCCGAGGAAATCCAGCGCGCCGTCGGCGATGGAATAGGTCCAGCCGATCGCGCCGTTGTTGGCGTTGCCGCCCTGCTGCAGCGTCAGCGCCTGCACGATGGCGTCGATCTGGCCCGACGTGAGCGAGCCCGAGAGATCGGTGCTGTGATCGGCGGCGGTCCAGGTCACGACATTGCCCGTGACCGCCGCGGTCGGCCGGTCGGTCAGGTCGATATCGGTAAAATGGATCGTGCCGGTGGCGTCCGGCACCGGATCGGTGTCTCCGGAGCCCGTGACGTTCTCGCGCTCGGCAAAGCTCGTGCTCTGCGAGGTCTCGGCAGCGGCGAAGGCCGGCGCGTCGTCGGCGGCATTGAGCGTGATCAGCGTATTGCCGCTGCCGTCGTCGCTGCCGGCGAAATGCGCGCCGCTGTAATCGCCGTCCAGCTTCAGCACGATGCTGTGGCCGTAGGCGTCGCTGACGGTGAGCTCGCCTTTCCCCGCGTCATAGGTCGCCGTGGTGCCGATGTCGTATTTGATGCTCGTGAGGTCGATCTTGTCGGTCGCCGACAGGCCGGCGATGGTCCCACCGAAGGTGTCGGTGCCGATCTCGAGCTCGGCATTGCCGCCGGAGAAGGTGACGGTCTGCGTCACGGTGCCTTCGAGCTTCAACGTCGCATCGGCGTCGAGGGTGACGGAGCCCGTGCCCGACAGCGAGCCGAACAGCGTCAGCGTGCCGCTGTTGACCTCGATCGTGCCGGTGTTGGTGATGGTACCCGTGATCGACGTCGTGCCCCAGCTGTCGATCACGTTGGAGTTGGTGATGCCGAAGGTCAGGCCGTCCGCACTCGAGATCGCGGCGCCGTTGAGCAGGTCGATCGTGCCGGCATTGTCGATCGTCGACAGCGTGCCGAACACGGAGGTGCCCGACACCGTCCAGGTGCCGCCGGCCTCGTTGTTGAACGTCGCCGTCGCGACCGAGATATTGCCGTTGATCGCGCCTGAATTGTTGATGGTAACGGCACCGCCGGTCTCGACGATCGCAACCGTCGTCGACGTCACCGTGCCGGCATCATCAGGGCCGATGGTGCCGGAATTGTCGATCGTTGCCGTGCCGGTCGTATTCTCCTGGATCGAGATCGCAGCTTCGCCATCGGCACCGACGACCGAGCCGGTGTTGGTGATGTGGGTCGAGCCGACGGCACTCGCGCCGTCCTGGACGATCTGGATGCCGACCCCGGTCGTGCCGGTAATGATGCCGTTGTTGGTGATGCTGACGTCGCCGGTGCCATTGGCGAGGACGTCGAGACCGATCGCGCCGCTCACGGACGCGCCGATCGTGGCCGTGACGTCGCCCGCACCGGTCGCGACGTGCTGCAGCACGATGCCGTCGCCGGACAGGCCGGTGACGGCGCCGCCGGTGGTCAGCGAGATGTCGCCGACGCCGTTCTGCGTCACGACAATGCCGTTGGCAGCGCCGGTCAAAACGCCGGTCGGCGTCAGCACGATGTCGGCAGCGTTGCCGGTCACGCCGCCCGACGCGGTGAAGTCGAGCGCATCGCCCGTGGTGGACGTGATATCGCCATTGCCGGTGACGGTGAAGGTGCCGCCGGTCGACGCCTCGCCGGCGATCGTTCCGGTGAAGCCCGAGCCCTTGTTGAGCTGAAGTGTGTCGGCACCGCCCGCAAACGTGACGGTCTGGGCGTCGGCGCCACCGAGCGCCAGCGTCGCGCCGTCGTCAATGATCAGCGTGCCCGCACCGGTCAGGCCGCCCGCCAGATCCAGCGTACCGCCCTGCACCTCGATGGTGCCGGTGTTGGTGACGGCGGCCGTGATCGTGTTGGTGCCCGATACGCCGTAGAGATTGCCGGCATTGCTCAATGTGCCGTCGTTGATCGTGACGTCGGTCAGATAGAGCTTTGAGGTGCCGTCGGTCGACACCGTACCGCCGGAATTGGTGACGGTGACGTTGGTCAGCTTCAACGTGCCGCCGTCGATCGCCTGCAGCGTCGCAGTGTTGATGATGAGATCGCCGATGATGTCGAGCGTGCCGCCGTCGGCCTGGATCACATTCTGGTTGGTGATCGTGTGCACGACCGGCGGATCGATCGTCAGCGTGCCGCTGGTCACGGTGATGGTGCCGGTATTGGTGATATCGGCGTCGTTGATGGCGCTGGTGCCGGTCGATTCCAGCGTGCCCGCAATCGTCAGCGTGCCGCCGGCGATGGTCGCGCCGGCGAGGTCGAGGGTCGAGCCCGATTCGACCGAGACCGTACCAACGGTGTTGGTCACCGTCGTCGAAATCAGCTTCAGCGTCGAGTCGTTGATCGCGGCCAGCGTGCCCGTATTGGTGACGGCCTGGCCGTTGATGTCGAGCTCGCCGCCATTGGCCCGCAGCGTGCCGCTGTTGGCAATCGCCGCCGACGTCGTGGCCGACAGCGTCAGCAGGCCGGCAATGGCCTCGATGAGCCCGTTGTTGGTGATGGCGGTGTTGGTGGTCGAACTGGTGCCCGATGATCTCAGGGTGCCGGAGACGTTAAGCGCGCCGCCGGTGATGCCGACGCCGCTGATGTTCAGCGTCTTTAATGCGTCGACCTTGACCGTGCCGTTGTCGGTGATCGAGGCGCTCGAGACCGTCGTGTCGTTTAGCGTCAACGTCTTGGTGGCGTCGACCGTGATGCCGCCGCCGGTCACGGAGGCGCCATTGATGGCGCTATTGCCGGTGACGTGGATGCTGCCATTGTCGGTGACGGTGCCGCCGGTCACCGTGGTGCCATTCAAGGTCAGCGTCTTGGTCGCATCGATCGTGAGCTGGGTGTTGGCAAAGGCGTCGTTGACGATGGAGCTATCGCCGGTGATCTCGACCGTACCGAGATTGTTCACCGCCCCGCCCGTCAGCGTGACGCCATCAAGGCTCAGCGTCTTGGCGGCATCGACCTTCACCGTGCCGTTGTCGGTGATGGCGCTGTTGGTGATGCTGGTGTCGTCCAGCGTCAACGTCTTGGTCGCATCGACCGTGATGCCGCCGCCGGTCACCGCGGCGCCGTTGATGGCGCTGTTGCCGGTGACGTGAATGCTGCCGTTATCGGTGACGGTGCCGCCCGTGACGGTGGTTCCGTTCAGGGTCAGCGTCTTGGTCGCGTCGATCGTGAGCTGGGTGTTGGCAAAGGCGTCGTTGACGATCGAGCTGTCGCCGGTGACCTCGACCGTGCCGAGATTGTTCACCGCCCCGCCCGTCAGCGTCACGCCATCAAGGCTCAGCGTCTTGGCGGCATCGACCTTCACCGTGCCGTTGTCGGCGATGGCGCTGTTGGTGATGCTGGTGTCGTCCAGCGTGAGCGTCTTGGTGGCATCGACCGTAATGCCGCCGCCGGTCACCGCCGCGCCGTTGATGGCGCTGTTGCCGGTGACGTGAATGCTGCCATTGTCGGTGACGGTCCCGCCGGTCACCGTGGTTCCGTTCAGGGTCAGCGTATTGGTCGCGTCGATCGTGAGCTGGGTGTTGGCAAAGGCGTCGTTGACGATCGAGCTGTCGCCGGTGACCTCGACCGTGCCGAGATTGTTGACCGCGCCGCCGGTCAGCGTCACGCCATTCAATTTCAGCGTCTTCGACGCATCGACCTTCACCGTGCCATTGTCGGTAATCGCACTGCTGGTGACCGTGGTGTCGTTCAGCGTCAGCGTCTTGATCGCGTCGACCGTGATGCCACCGCCGGTCACCGCCGCGCTGTTGATGGCGCTATTCCCGGTGACGTGGATCGTACCGTTATCCGTGACCGTGCCGCCGGTGATGGTTGTCCCGCTCAGCGTCAGCGTCTTCGACGCATCGATCTTGACGGTGCCGTTGTCGGTGATGGCGCTGTTGGTGACGCTGGTGTCGTTCAGCGTCAACGTCCTGGCCGCATCGACCGTGATACCGCCGCCGGTCACCGCAGCGCCGCTGATGGCGCTGTTGCCGGTAACGTGGATCGAACCGTTGTCGGTGACGGTGCCGCCTGTGACCGTGGTGCCGTTCAGGACCAGCGCGCCGGCCGCGGCAATCGTGATCGTGCCGCCGGCATTGTCGACGGTCTCGTTGTCGAATTCGGCGGTGCCGTTGACGTCGACCGCGCCGGTATTGCCGAGCGTGCCGTTCTTGATGACGCTGCTACCGTCGAGCTCCAGCGTGCCTTCGATCGTGACCGTGCCGCCGTCGATGGTCCCGTTGTTCAATGCGAGGGTCGCACCGCTGTCGACCTCAAAAGTACCGCCGGTGTTGGTGATGGTGCCGAGCAGGTTGAGGGTGCCGCCGGACAGATCCAGCGTACCGGAATTGGTGATCGTGGTCTGGCTGCCGAAATCGCCGCCGCCCGCAAGGGTCAGACTGCCGGCATTGGTCAGCACGCTGGTATCGAGGATCTCGGCCTTGCCGCCGACGGTGATGGTACCCGTCACGGTGTTGGTCAGGATCGAATCGGCACTCATGTTGAGCGCGCCTGCGATCGTCAGCGAGCTCTTGTTGATCACCTCCGGCGGGGGCCCACCGAAATCGTTCATGGTCAGCGACTTCGCGAACGCCGCCTCGTCGATCGTGACCGGATAGGACGGGGTGAGGCCGTGCAACTGGTCGGTGATGACGATGACGTCGTCATCGATCGTCGGCACGGTGCCGGTCTCCCAGTTCAGGGCGTCCTTCCAGAAGCCGCCGGGAGGCGAGCCGGCCTGCGTGGTCGCGATCCACACCACCGCCGGGGCATCGGTGCCCGTGATCGTGACGATGATGGTCTGCGTCGAGGTCGCGCCTTGCGAATCCGTCAGCGTGACCGTGTAGGTCAGCGTCAGAACCTCGTTCTTCGGAATGAAGTCGGCGAGATAGACCGGAAGATCGGCCAGCGTCCAATTGATGGTGCCGGTGCCGCTGCCGGTGCTGTCGTGATTGCCGGCGATCGCCACCGAAAGCGCGTTCTGGAAGAGCGTGAGCGGCAACGGCGGCACGGTGCCGCCCGGCAGGGTCGCGCTGGTCAGCTTGACCGAAACGGTGTGGGAGTCTGTGAGGTCGACGTCGGTGAAGGTCAGCGTGCCCGAGGTCGGAACGCTTGATGTCAATGGGCCGCCCGGCACGCTGGTGCCGCCGGCAAAGGTGATGGTCGGCACGCTGGTGGTGATCGCCGGCTTGTCGTTGGTGCCTGTGATCGTGATCGTGATCGGGATGAAGGCGGTTTCGTTGTTGTCGGCAAAATTGTTGTCGACGCGGATCATGTAGGTCAGCGTCAGCACTTCGCCGGCGGCGAGGAAGTCGAACGCGCTGTCAGGAACGCTGTAGCTCCACTGCGCCGAGCCGTTGTTGGTGTTGCCGGGGTCGGGCGTAACGGTGATCTTGATTTCGGTCGCGGCGACGTCGGCCTGCTGCAGGTTCGACAGTCCGCCGGTCACGTTCTGATGATTGGCGTTCTGATAGGTGAAGGACTGGAAGTCGATCTTCACCGTCGGCTTGTCGCCGAGATTGAAGTCGAGGAAGTTGACCCGGCCGCCGACGCTGTCCGGATCGGCGCCGCCGGTCTTGTTGGTCAGTTCGGTCAGCGTGTAAGCGGTCCTGGGCTGACCGCTGCTGTCGACCACGACCGCGTTCGGCGCGCCGGGGATGCGGGTGTTGGTCGTCGGCTTATCGGGGGTCCCCGGCGCTGGTGCGCCGTTGTTCGTGACGCTATTCACGAAGGTCACGACCGCGGCGAAGCCGTTCACCTTGAACAGCAACCCGTTGCTGTCAGGCGTGATCGTGTCGGTGAAGTTCGTGGTCAGCTTGGTATTGTTATTGGTGTTGTCCGTGAACTTCAGCGTGAACACGTCGCTGATCAGCTTCTGGACTTCCGGGGACAACAGCGCGTTGCTGACGGTGACGTTGCCGCCGCTGATCTGGATCATCTGCCCCGCCTGATTGACGGTGGCGATCGGCAGCAGCGTGGTCTTGTCGAACAGTATGTAGGAGCCAGTGGTGCCGTCCGGCTCGACCAGCACCTGGAAGCTCGCCCGCGGCTCCGGCTGCGGTTGCGGATTGTCGATCGTCGGCACCGGGATGAAGAACTCGATCTGCGACAGCACGGCGGTGCCGCGGATGCCCATGGTGGCAACCGGTGTGTCGATCTTCATGTCGCCGTGCTTGGCGGTTTCGCCGGCGACGAAGCTGATCGTGCCCGCGACCAGGCTGAGCAGCGAGGAATTGTTGGACCCGTTGGGGTCGTAGACCATCTCGTTCAGCACCATCCGCGCATTGGCGGACAGGCCGAACACGGTACCGTCGATGAAGGTGATGCCGAGCGTGGAATCCGAGCCGGTCGAGACGACGTCGCCCTTTTCGACGTTGTCGCCGTTGTTCAGGATGATCGAGACGCCGTTGCGGACGGCGGTCGCGTTGCCGGCGAGCTTGGTGATGTGGCCGATGACCTGCGCCGCAGCGGCGCCAGGGGCGGCCTGGGCATATTGGACGTGGCCGGTCAGCGCATTGACGAGGTCGCCGGTCAGATGGGCGCCGTCGGGCGAAGCGATGGGCGCGCGCGTCTGCCCCTTGAAATAATCGTGAATGACGTAGTCCTGGCCGTCGTGGGACAGCACCAGGTCGACGCCGGCGCGCTTGAAGTCGCCGTGGAACAGCAGGTTGGGATCGGGAACGACGAAGGCACCCGCCGGGACGCCGTGGCCCTTGGCGGTGAACGAATCGATATGATGGGAGGCTGGGGACTGAAGACCCTGGCCATCCAACGAAAGCGCGGCGTCAAACTTGCCAGCGTAATTCAACGGGGCACCGCAAAAGGGTTAATTTTTAAATAAGTATCGACGGCCTAAGCTTGCATATCATTAGCAAGTCATTAGTGAAACCATCTATTGCTTGAAAGAATAGGCGCGACAAAGCGCTTCGGCAGCATGAACGGCCGAATCATAAAAGTAAAAGTGATGTATTTCCTCGAATAGATCGAGGAGATTTCCCGCTCATCCCGGCTCATTTCCAATCGTCCTAAGTATAATGACATTCGTATTCACCAGCGAATACTTGTGTCATCTGTCCTACATAGTGCCCTGCAACATACTGCGGCAAATACGGAGCTATAACTGTGACCTGGCTAACAGAACTGACGAAATCGCCGGTCATTAGCCATAAGGTGGGGAACCGGCACCGGTCACAACCAGAACTCGCAATTGGCTCCATTTCGCGGCGGCGAGCCCTGACCTAGCCGCCGATTCGTAAAATTTTACGCAAACCGGCGAGACTGGTTTCAGGCTGTTCTCCGGTTTCGGCGCCCCAGCCGGGCGCGTTAAGCAGAACAAAACGGCCCGCCCCGCACTATCTCCACACAGAAACAAGCCGGCACGTTCGGATCGGGGGATCTGACGATGCCGGACAGGGGATGTCAGATGGAGTCCGTTGCCACATCGCGCGCCTGGCGCGCAGTTCTCGTCCTGTGCGCCTTGATCCTCGCAGGCTCAGCCGCCGAGCTTCGCGCCGGCACGCTGCTGTCGCCTGGACCCGCCGCACTGGTGCGCAAATCCGGTGAGCCGTTCGGCCTGTTCGCCTTTGCCATCTCGGATGGTGGTCTCAGGCAGAAATGGTTCGGCATGAAGCAGAAGCTCGACGACGAGATGGTGCAGCTCGCACTGTGCGATGGCGACCGCGACAACTGCGTCTCGCCCGCCGCCCTCAAGCTGCTCGCCATCGTCGATCAGGCAAGGACCCGCGAGGGCCGCGCGCGGCTCGGCGAGACCAACCGCGCCATCAACCTCGCGATCCGGCCGGTCAGCGACGGCGCCGACGATGTCTGGAGCCCGCCGCTTGCGACCTTCGCCCGCGGCGCCGGCGACTGCGAGGATTATGCGATCGCAAAGATGGCCGCGCTGCGCCTGGCGGGCGTCGCGCCCGAGGATCTGCGTATCGTCGTCGTGCGCGACACCCAAGCCGGCGAAGAGCATGCGGTTGCCGCAGCAAGGCTTGACGGTCACTGGCTGATGCTGGACAACCGGCGGATGGCGATGGTCGAGGACGAGAACGCCCGCACCTATCGGCCGCTGTTCGTGCTCTATCAGGCCGCCGTCATGAAATATGTCGACGAGCCCGTGTTCGCCGCGAAGCCGGACAATGCCCGCACCGCGCTCATCGCCGCCAACGAGGCGCAGTAAGGTCTCACGGAAGTTCGTAGCCCGGATGGAGTGTCAACGTAATCCGGGTCACCGTCTCCGCAAGCGCCGCGCCGTTCCCGGATTTCGCTCCCGCTCCATCCGGGCTACGACCGAGACGGCATAACCCCTTTCCTTCGCGCCGTCCGGGAAGATAGCATGGCCACAACCATGCCCGGGGGCGAGTGGAATGCGGTCGATCCTGCTGTCTGTGCTTGCGCTGTTGGTGTTGGCGGCCGCGCCAGCTTTTGCCCAATCCGGCACTTCCAACCGCTCCATCGCCGAGAAGCTGCCGCTCTATGCCAAGAACAATTGCGAGCGGCAGCGCGATCCCGCCAGCCAATTATTTTGCGGCGACGGCGAGCTTGCGGCTGCAAGCGAGACGCTCGGCGCTGCCATCCAGGAGCGGCTCGCCCGCCTGCCCGATCCCCTGCCCGCGATTCAGGAGAACGCGATCTGGCTGCGGCAGCGCAATCTCGGCTGCGGCATTTTTGGCGGCACCGACAAGGTCACCTATGACGAGGTCGATGCCGTCAAGGCCTGCCTGCTGAAGGTCACGCTCGAGCGCGCCGCGATCCTGCGCGATCCCAATTTCGACTGCCTGGCGGCGAGCACGGCGGCCGGCGCGCTGATCTGTGGCGACCCGTCGCTGGCGATCGCCGAGACCGAGCTGAACGGCATGGTTCACGACCTCATCGCAAAACTCAATCCGACCGAGGCGCGCTTTGCCTTCGCCGAATACGGCCGGTGGACGCGCGAACGCGACCGGCAATGCAATCTGGTCGGCAAGGACAACGTGCCGCTGGACGAGCTGGCATCGTCGGAACCTTGCCTGCAGGATTATCTCACCCGCAAGACCGCGGAGATGACGGCAGCCAAGGGCGATCCGAAAAAAGTGTTCGGCCGGCAGATCGCGGCGCGGCTGCCCAACACCGACGCCGTCGACTTCTGCGTCGCCCGGATTCACGCGGCCAATTCATGCGGCAATTTCGTCCGCATCAACCGCGTCTTCGAGCTGGACACCGAAGTGGAGGCGCAGGATGCGCTCGTGACCGCCGAAATCGAGATGGTCGTGCTGTCGCCGTTTACGGCCTGCAGTCCCGTCGCATCCACCTGCACGGGGACCTGCTGGGATCTCAAAACGGGCAACGCGCAAGCAGCATCCGTCGCCAAGGAGCGTTCGTCCAAGGACAGTTTCAACGTGACGCGCAGGCTCAGGGTGCAGAAGGCTTTTGCCTTCCAGAAGGCGGCCGACGGCTGGCGCTGCAAGGAAGACGGGCTGGCGCCGATCGATTACGGCGTCACGGCGGGAAGCCAGTAGACTCTCTCCTCGCTAGGCTTCTTCCCTTCTCCCTTGTGGGAGAAGGTGGCATAGGCGGCCTCCGGCCGCCGTCCACCTAGAACGCCGATGCTTCGCATCGGCTATGGCGCCGGATGAGGGGTTCTCTCCGCGAGCCCAACTCCCGAACGAGTTCGCGGAGGGAGACCCCTCACCCTTCTCGCCGCTACGCGGCGATCCACCCTCTCCCACAAGGGGAGAGGGTGCACCGTCAGCGTGGTGAGAGGTGAAGATCAGAACATCAGATTGTCCTTCACCAGAACCCAGCGGCCGCCCTTGATCTGCTGCACCTGGGTGATGGTGTTGGCGAGATGGTTGGTTTTGGAGAACGTCGTCGGCGGCGAGTTGAAGATATCCATGAACTTGTCGCCGGACTCCAACGCTTCGAGCATCTTCTGCCCCGTCAGGTCCTTGCCCGCCTTCTGCGCATAGAAGGCGAAGGTCATGACTGCGTTGTAGCCGATGATGGCCTGGGAGTTGGCGTCAGCGTTGAACATCTTCTTGTAGTTGACCAGCCAGTCCTTGACCTTGCCCTTGGCCGTATCGTCGTAAGGGATCTCGAAGGCACTCGCCGAATAGAGGCCTTCGACCACCTCCTTGCCGAGCAACGGCACTTCCATCACGTTGACCGGCGTCGCGCCGAGGAAGGTGACGTCCCAACCGAGCTTCTTGGCCTCGCTCATGGTCCCGATGGGCTCACGGAGGACCGCGCCGAGCACGACGAGGTCGCAGCCATCGGATTTCATCTTGGCGACCTGGGCGCTGAAGTCGGAGGCGCCGCGCTTGTAGGTCGTGATCGAGGCCGGCTGCACCTTCATGGCAGTGAGCTGCTGGTTGAAGCCGTCGAGCACGTTTTTGCCGTACTCGTCATCCTGGTGCATGATGCAGGGCTTCTTGAAGCCCTTCCACTCCATCATGTATTTGAGCGCGGCGCGCGTGCTCTCGACGTAAGGCAGCAGGTTGTTGAACTTCAGGCGCTCCTGCGGCTTGGCCGGATCGAACTTGAAGGTGAATTCGGCCGCGGTCAGCGGGAAGAGCTGCAGTACCCCCGCGTCGAGCAGGATGTCCTGCGCGGCGAGCACGGTCGGCGATCCCATCGGCCCGACCATCGCGAAAATCTTGTCGCGCTCGATCAGCTTTTGCGACGCCAGCACGGCCTTCTTCGGATCGTAGCCGCTGTCCTCGACGACCAGCTTTATCTTGCGGCCGTTGATGCCGCCGGCGGCATTGACCTCCTCGACCGCCATCTTCATGCCGTTGGACACGGGCACGCCCCAGCCCTTGATCGGACCCGACAGATCCTGATGGGTGCCGATGACGATCTCGGTCGCCGAGATGCCTTCATTGGTGACCTTGGTCTGCGCCGCAGCCGGCAGATGCGTGAGCACCACCGCGCCCACCGCAAGGCCGACTGCCCTGAACGATTTCGACATTGACGTCTCCTCTCCCTGGCCCGTGTTACGCGAAGGGCGTGGCCATCGCTCCTTCGCTGTCTCTCAGCCTCTTGTTACGCATGGCCCTTGTCGGAACACCGGTTCCCACGTTGCGCGAACGCGGTCCTACGGATCCGGGCCATGCGGTCACGCCACCGCGCGCTCGCGATACATCGCGTCGATCTCGGTGGCATAGCGCTTGTTCACGAAGCTGCGCTTCAGCTTCATGGTCGGCGTCAGCTCCTCGTCCTCGGGCGTGAGCTGACGTTCGATCAGGTAGAATTTCTTGATGGTCTCGACGCGGGCGAAGTTGACGTTGACCGCTTCGATCTCGCGCTGGATCAGGTCCTGGATCTCGGTGGCGCGGCACAGGCTCGCATAATTGGTGAAGGGGATGTCGTGGTCCTGCGCGAACTTCTCGACGTTCTCCTGGTCGATCATGACGAGGCAGGTCAGATAGGGCCGCTTGTCGCCGATCACGACGGCGTCGGAGATGTAGGGCGAGAATTTGAGCTGGTTCTCGATCTCCGACGGCGTGATGTTCTTGCCGCCCGACGTGATGATGATGTCCTTCATCCGGTCGGTGATCTTGACGAAACCTTCATTGTCGATGGTACCGACGTCACCGGTGTGCAGCCAGCCGCGCGGATCGATGGTCTCGGCGGTCTTCTCCGGCTGGTTGAGATAGCCCATGAACAGGAAGTCGCCCTTGATCAGGATTTCGCCCTCCGGCGAGAGGCTGACTTCGCCCCACGATACCGACTTGCCGACCGAGCCGAGCTTGATGCGGTCAGGCGGCATCACGGTCGCGACCCCGCAATTCTCGGTCTGGCCGTAGACCTCGTACATGTCGATGCCGAGCGCGAGGTACCAGCGGATCAGATCCGGCGAGATCGGCGCGGCGCCGGTGAAGGCGGTGCGGCAACGGTCGAGCCCGATCATGCGGCGGATGTTGCGGAACACCAGCCAATAGGCGAAGCGGTTGGCGAGCTTGAGCGCGAACGAGGGTTGGCCGCCCTCGAGCCGGCAATCGGTCATGCGATAGCCGATGTTGATCGCGCGGCGATACATCCATTGCTGGAACGGCGTTGCATCCTTCAGGGCGATGGTGATGGCCGAGTAGAATTTCTCCCAGATGCGCGGCACCGCCAGGAACGTGGTCGGCTGCACCTCGCGCAGATTGTCGGGCACCGTCTCCGGACTTTCGGCGAAGTTCATCACCGAGCCCAGCGCGACCGAAATGTAGTAACCGCCGATGCGCTCGGCGACATGGCAGAGTGGCAGGAAGATCAACCGCTCTTCGCGCTCCTGCGCCGGAATGTAGTCGTTGGCGTGCCGCATCTGGTGCACCACGCTGCGGTTGGCGTGCATCGCGCCCTTGGGCGGACCGGTCGTGCCCGACGTATAGACGAGGACCGCGAGATCGCCGGCGCCGCGGCTGTCGATCATCTCCTGCCACAGCGTCTCGCGCCCCACCATGTGGTTGCGGCCGAGCGCGCGGAATTCGTCGATCGACAGCACCATGTCGTCGGTGAAGCCGCTCAGGCCTTCCATGTCGAACACGACGATTTTCTGCAGGGTCGGGCAGCGCGCGCGGCAGGCCAGCACCTTGTCGAGCTGCTCCTCGTCCTCGGCGAAGATGATCCGGGTAGCGGAGTCGTTGACGAGATATTCGACCTGCGCGGAGGAGTCGGTCGGATAGATGCCCGATGACACGCCGCCGGCGCACAAAATGCCCATGTCGGCATGGACCCATTCCGGCACCGCATTGGCGATGATGGACGCGACGTCCCCCGGCGCGAAGCCGGAGGCACGCAGCGCGTAGGCGATCTCCTTCGAGATCTCCAGCCATTGCCGCCAGCTCGTCGGCTGCCAGATGCCGAACTTCTTCTCGCGGATCGCAGGGCTGTCGCCACGCGTCTCCACCGCGAGCAGAAACGTCTTCGCGATCGTGTCGGCGACCGTCAGCACCGCCGGTCGGGCCATGCTCGTTCCCTCCTTGTCGCTTCCTTCCCGCTGCCGCCTTGACGGCGGTCTATGTCGGGGAAAGGGAAGCCATGTTTAACGCCAAGTCCTTCTCAACGCCACGTTTTCTTCTTTTTCCAGCGCCGTTCGCCCCGGGCGCCGGCTTCCTTGGCCCCAAGGTAAAATTCCTGGATGTCCTGGGAATGCATCAAGCGGTCGCAGGTGTCGTTCATGACGACCCGGCCGATCTCCAGCACGTAGCCGTAATGGGCGGTTTCCAGCGCCACCTTGGCATTCTGCTCGACCAGCAAGATCGACATCCCCTGCTCCTCGTTGACGCGGCGGATGATCGTGAAAATCTCCTTCACCAGGATCGGCGACAGGCCGAGCGAGGGTTCGTCGAGCAGGAGCAACGTCGGCCGGTTCATCAGCGCGCGCCCGATCGCGAGCATCTGCTGCTCGCCACCCGAGAGCTGGCCGGCCGGCTGGTTGATGCGCTCGCGCAAGCGCGGGAAATAGCCGTAGACCCGCTCCAGATCCTCCGCGACGCCGTCGCGGTCCTTGCGCGGATAGGCGCCCATCATCAGGTTCTCGCGTACCGAAAGGAACGGAAACACCTCCCGCCCCTCCGGCACATGGCTGAGGCCGAGGCGCACGATCTTGTCGGCCTCCATGCGCTGGATCGACTTGCCCAGGAATTCGATCGAGCCCTTCTGCGGATCGAGGATGCCGGAGATGGTCTTCAGCACCGTGGTCTTGCCGGCGCCGTTGGCCCCTAACAGCGTGACGATGCGGCCGCGCGGCACCTCCAGCGAGATGCCGCGGATCGCCATGATCGGCCCGTAATAGCTCTCGATATTGCTGAGCTTGAGGATGATGTCTGATTTGACGGCTGCGTCCATCGCGTCAGGCTCCAAGATAGGCGGCAACGACGTCGGGATGCTGCTGCACCTCGGACGGCGAGCCCATCGCCAGCACGCGGCCGTAGTTCAACGCGATCACGCGGTCGGAGACGCGGTTGACCAGCGACATGTCGTGCTCGACCATCAGCACGGTGATGCCGAGATCGTTCTTCAGGTCGCGGATCCAGAACGACATGTCGTCGGTCTCCTCGACGTTCAATCCGGATGACGGCTCGTCCAGCAGGATCAGCTTCGGCTCGGAGCAGAGCGCACGCGCAAGCTCGATCACCTTGCGCACGCCGTAAGGAAGACCCGAGATCAACTTGTCGCGGTAGGATTCGAGGTCGAGGAATTCGATGACCTGCTCGACGCGGCGGCGGTGCACCTTCTCGTTGGCGCGCACGCTCGGCAGGAACAGAAACTCCTGCCAGAGCTGCGTCGTCGAGTGACGGTGGCGCCCGACCAGGAGGTTCGCAAGCACGCTCGCATTCTCGAACAGCTCGATGTTCTGGAAGGTGCGGGCGATACCGAGCTTTGCGATGTCGTAGGGCGGCTGCTCCGTGATGTCCTGGTCCTCGAAGAAGATACGGCCCGAGGTCGGCCGGTAGATCCGCGAGATCAGGTTGAAGATCGAGCTCTTGCCGGCGCCGTTCGGGCCGATGATCGAGAGGATTTCGCCCTTCTCGACCGCGAAGGACACCGAATCCACGGCCTTGAGGCCGCCGAAATGCAGCGACAGGTTCTCGGCGCGAAAATAGCTCATCGGTTCCGCTCCGATTTCACGTAGATCTTCTGCCGCTTGAAGGTGGCGCGCTTGTAGAGCGGAAAGAGCTGGAAGAAGAGCTTGATCTTCAGCCAGCGGCCGTAGATGCCGAGCGGCTCGAACAGCACGAACAGCATGATGATGACGCCGTAGATCGCGCCCTTCAGGCCGTTGAGCGAGGCGAATGCGGCGACGCTGGACTGAATGCTCGCGGCGCGCTCCTTGCCCGCGCCGAAGGCGGCTGCGACGCCGGCGATGATGCCGGGCATGTCGTCCTTCAGGTAGGTCAGGAACGGATCGATCATCACGATGAAGATCGCGCCCAGCACCGCACCGTGCAGGCTGAACGTGCCGCCGATCAGGATCACGATGATGAACTCGATCGAGAGCTGCAGCGTGAACATTTCCGGCGAGATGAAGGAGAGCTTGTGCGCGAACAGCACGCCGGCAAAGCCCGTTATCGCCGCCGAGATCGCGAACGACTTCACCTTGTAGAGCGCGACATTGACGCCCATGCTGCGCGCCGCCGTCTCGCTGTCGCGGATCGCGACGAAGGCGCGGCCCGTGGGCGAACGCAACAGATTGAGCGTGCCGACGATGGTCAGCACCAGCACGGCCAGACAGAGGAAATAGAAGCCGGGGCTGTCCCGCGGCACGGGAACACCAAGCAGCGACAATGTCTTGACCCGCATGCCCTCATTGCCGTTGGTGACGCTCTCCCAGCGCGCCAGAATCTCCTCGACGATCAGGGCAAAGGAGATGGTGGCGATGACGAGATAGATGCCGGTCAACCGCAGCGCCGGAAAGCCGACCATCGCGCCGATAATGCCGGTGAAGAGACCGCCGGCGAGGAAATAGACCGGGAACGGCACGTTGTACTTCTGCAAATACGCCGCCGTGTAGGCCCCGATCGCAAGGAACGCCGCGTGTCCCAGCGAAGCCTGGCCGGTAAACCCGGTCAGGATCAGCAGCGCCACACCGACGATCGCGTAGATGCAGACGAAGACGAGCTGGCTCATCAGATAGCTGGAGAGCACGTAAGGCGCGACCAGCAGCAGGGCGAACAGGATGCCGTAGGAAAAGTAATAGCCCGAATGCGGGAACAGCTTGATGTCGTCCTCGTAGTCGGTCTTGAACAGGAAGCGCATGGCGTTCAGACCTTCTTGCGGACGTGAAGGCCGAACAGGCCTTCGGGCTTGAGCAGCAGCACGGCAAGCAGCACCAGATACGGCGCGACGTCCTTCCAGCCCTCGGGCAGGTAGAAACCGGCCATGCTCTCGATCACGCCGATCAGCACGCCGCCGACGACGGCGCCGGGTATCGAGCCGAAGCCGCCGAGCACCGCGGCGGGAAACGCCTTGAGGCCGAGCACGAGGCCGACATTGGAGTGGATGAAGGTGATCGGCGCGAGCAGCACGCCGGCGCAGGTCGCAACCGCGGCACTGATCGCCCAGACGATCGATACCACGCGCTTGACCGGAATGCCCATGTAATAGGCCGCCAGCATGTTCTCGGAGCTCGCGCGCATCGCCGTGCCGAGCGTGGTCTTGTTGAAGAACAGATAGAGCAGCAGGCACAGGATCATCGTTGCCGCGATCACCGAGAGCTTGTCATAGGCCAGCACCAGCGAGCCCAGGCGCAGCACGCCCTGGCTGAACGGCGTCTCGATCTTCAGATCGTCGGTGCCCCAGATCATGCCCGCGACCGAGCGCAGGAAGTAGCCGAGCCCGATGGTCGCCATGATGATGGAGAATTGCGGATAGCCGAGGATCGGCCGCACCACGACCCGCTCGGCCAGCATGCCGAACAGCGCCATCGCGGCGACCGCGCCGGCAAATCCGAGCCAGTAATTGAGGCCCATCATGCCGATGAAGGTGAAGGCGAAGAAGCCGCCGAGCATCATCAAATCGCCCTGGGCGAAGTTGACGACTTCGGTTGCCTTGTAAACGAGCACGAAACCGAGCGCGATCAGGCCGTACACGCAGCCGAGCGCGATGCCGCTGACGAGCTGCTGAACGAAGTCCAGCATTGCCGTTCACCCTCCCCGATGCAGACAGCGGCTCTTTTGGCCGTCTTGCTGCATCTTGTGTCCAGTCGCTACGCAGCGGTTCAAGCCGCCGTCGTGCGCCATTTGCCCTGAAGCA
This sequence comes from Bradyrhizobium guangdongense, assembly GCF_006483445.1. Lineage (GTDB taxonomy): Bacteria > Pseudomonadota > Alphaproteobacteria > Rhizobiales > Xanthobacteraceae > Bradyrhizobium > Bradyrhizobium guangdongense_A. The sequence goes on from NZ_PPPT01000069.1 coordinate 27,844, forward strand.
ATTCAGCCTGAACCGCCAAGCGCTGTCAACAAAGTGTGACTCATCGCCTTCCATCCCGGATGACGGAATTTGCAACGACAGGATTCACCGTGCCGAAACATCTTCAAGTCATGGTCTCGAGCAATGCAAAACCGGGCGGTGTCTTTGTCATGAAGCCGGAAAACTCGGCACTCCATGTGCGAGGGTTAACGAAGCGTTTTGACCGTTTGGCGGTCGATTCCCTCGATCTCACCATTCATGCCGGTGAATTCTATGCCCTGGTCGGGCCGAACGGCGCGGGCAAGACCACCACTCTGCGCATGGTCGCGGGCCTGTTGCGGCCGGATGCGGGCGCAGTTTCGATCTTTGGCGTCGACGCGCTCGCCGATCCCGTCGCGGCGAAACAGGTGATGGCGTGGGTGTCCGACGAGCCCATGATCTACGACAAGCTGACGCCGCTCGAATATCTCGAATTCGTTGCCGGTCTCTGGGGCATCGATCCCGCGACCTCCGAGCCCGCCGCGCAGGAACTTCTCGCATCGCTGGGGCTCGCGCCGCACAAGCATGAACGCTGCGAAGGATTCTCCAAGGGCATGCGCCAGAAGGTCGCGCTCGCAGGCGCGCTGGTCCACGATCCTCGCCTCATCATTCTCGACGAGCCACTGACCGGGCTCGACGCGGTCTCGGCGCGCCACGTCAAGGGATTGCTGGCCGAACGCGTCCGCACCGGATGCACGATCATCATGACCACGCACATCCTCGAAGTCGCCGAACGGATGGCCGACCGGATCGGCGTGATCGCATCGGGGCGCCTCGTTGCCGAAGGCACGCTCACCGAGCTGCGCCAGCAGAACGGGCACACCGACACCAGCCTGGAAGATCTCTTCATCGCGCTGGTCACGCTCGAGGCGGCATGAGCTCGGCGACGGCGCTCTCCTGGTTCGCGCGCCACGAGCTTCGGCTCGCCTGGCGCGAATGGCTGGCGATGATGACGGGCGGGCAGCGCAAGCGAAAGCGCGCCGCGGTGATCGGCCTCATCGTCTTTGCCGCGATCCTGCATCTGCCGGCGTGGGCCGTGATCGGCCGCTTCGCCGATCTTCAAATGCCGATCGACAAGCCCTCGCTGATCGTGATCTCGTCGACGATTTTGCTCGCCTGGGCGCTGATGCTGTCGCAGGCGATCGAATCGGTGACGCGCGTGTTCTACGCCCGCGCCGATCTCGATCTCATCATGTCATCACCGGCAAAGCTGACAAACCTGTTCTCGGTGCGGATCGCCGCGATTGCGCTCGCGATCACCACGATGGCGCTGCTGCTTTCGACGCCGTTCGTCGACGTGCTGGTGATCGGCGGCGGACCGCGATGGCTTGCCGCGTTCGGCGTGGTCGTCGCCATGGGCCTGTCGGCGTCAGCGATCGCGATCGCCATCACCATCCTCCTCTTTCGCCTGATCGGCCCGGCACGAACGCGCTTCATCGCCCAGATCGTGGCTGCGATCATCGGCGCCGGCTTCGTGATCGTGCTGCAGATCGCAGCGATCATGTCCTACGGCACGCTATCGCGCTTTGCGGTGCTGACCTCCGAATCCGCGGCCGCCTATGCGCCGGACGTTGACAGCATCGTCTGGTGGCCGGCACGCGCGACGATGGGCGACAGCGAGCCGCTCCTGCTGCTGCTCGCACTCGGTCTCGTGCTGCTCGGCAGCGTGATGGCGATGTTTTCCGGTCGCTTCGCCGACACCGCGATCGATGCGGCGGCCTATGGCACGCCCGGCCGCAAGACCGCGCGCGAGCGGCGGTTCCGGAGCGGTTCGCGGCAGCGGGCGCTGCGGCGCAAAGAGTTCATGCTGTTGTGGCGCGATCCCTGGCTGATCTCGCAGACGCTGATGCAGCTTCTCTATCTGGTGCCGCCGGCGCTGCTGCTGTGGCGCAGCTTTGCCGAAAGCTCGGCTGCACTCGTGCTGATCACGCCTGTGATCGTGATGGCGGCGGGACAGCTCGCAGGCGGGCTCGCCTGGCTGACTATCTCAGGCGAGGATGCCGCCGACCTCGTCGCGACCGCGCCGCTGTCGCCGTCACGCATGATCCGCGCCAAGATCGAGGTGGTGCTGATCGCGATCACAGTCATCTTCGCGCCGCTGATCGCCGCCCTCGCCCTTGCCTCGCTCAGCCAGGCGGCGATCACCGCAGGCGCCATCATCGTCAGCGCGACCTGCGCCACCGCGATCCAGCTCTGGTTCCGGGTACAGGCCAGGCGCAGCCAATTCCGGAGACGCCAGACCTCGTCACGGCTCGCGACCTTTGCGGAAGCTTTTTCCTCGATCGGCTGGGCGGCCAGCGCTGCGCTGGCGCTGACGATCCCGATCGGCGGCCTGATCAGCGGCCTCATCACGGCAAGCCTCGTCGCCGCCACCTGGAAATTCAGCCCGCGGCGGGATTAAGCAGAGCAATTGACGCCTTTCAACCAGAGCTTTCTTGCTCTATTTTTTGCCCATGCCCAGGTTGAAAGTCACCAAACACGGCCATGTGACGTTGCCCGCCGACGTGCTGGAACACCTCTGTGTTCGTCCCGGCGATGCATTGGTCGCGACCGAACTTCCGAACGGAAGGATCGAGTTGAGGGCAAGGCCAACGGGCAAAATTTCAGACGCCTTTGGCTATCTGAGCGACAAGCGCAGGGGCCGATCCCTCTCGATTGCCGAGATCAACAAGCTCACCACGCTTGGATGGGCCGGCAAGCGATAGGCCTGCGACACTGACGCGCTGTTGATTGCGGCCTGTTGGCTGCCCGCCAGATTGCACGTTACACTCCGCAAAACCCTCCCTGGGGACGGACCTATGTGGCGACTGCTATCGGCGGCCTTGGCGCTTATCGGCGCGACCCTGACACCTGCCCTCGCACAGCAGGTCCAGCGCAGCGAATGCCTGGCCATGGCGGGGGCGCCGCCCCGCGTCATGCCGGTGGCGTTCCGGCAGGCGGCGGCCGCGCAGCAGGTCGAAATCACCTATGCCGGCCATTCCACCTATTTCATCGACACGCCCGGCGGTCTGCGGATCGCGACCGACTATAGCGGAGCTTATCAGGTCGGCCGTCTCCCCGACGTTGCGACCATGAACAAGGCCCACAGCACGCACTACACTTTATACCCCGACAAGCGCATTCCGAACGTGCTGCATGGCTGGGGCGAGGACGGCAAGCCGGCGATCATCTCGACCCGGATCGGCGACACCTTCATCCGCAACGTCACCACCGACGTCCGCCGCTATTTTGGCGACGACTTTGGCGCCGACATGATCCGCGACGGCAATTCGATCTTCATCTTCGAGGTCGCCGGCCTCTGCATCGGCCATCTCGGCCACCTCCACCACAAGCTCGACGATTCCCATTTCGCCCAGATCGGGCGGCTCGACATCGTGATGGTGCCGATCGACGGCACCTACACCATGTCGCTCGGCGGCATGTCTGACATCACCAAGCGGCTGCGCTCCTCGGTGGTGCTGCCGATGCACCGTTTTGCCACGCCACTGGAAGAGTTCATGCGCCGGATCGGGCAGGAGTTCGAGATCGACCGGCGGTTCGAGCGCAGTTTCCGGATGTCGCGGGATACGCTGCCGAGCACGCCGACGGTGATCATCCTCGACGGCGTGTGACGGCGGCGCAATTTTCTCCAAGCCGCCGGCCGTGCGTCGTGGTGATCTCTCCGCAACAGGAGAGATCACATGAGCGACTTTGCAAAATTCCTGCATGCGGCCGGACCGAACGCAGAGCATGCACGCGCCCTCAACCTCTACGGCCGCTTCGTCGGCGATTGGGATGCCGAGATCACCGCCCACGCAGCCGATGGCACGACGCATCGGGCGGCCGGCGAGATCCATTTCGGCTGGGTGCTGGAGGGCCGTGCGGTCCAGGATGTCTGGATGATCCCTCGTCCCGCCGGCGCGCCGGCCTTTCCGATTGCCGGCAATTGGTACGGCACGACGCTGCGCGTTTACGATCCGACCATCGACGCCTGGCGCATCTTCTGGATAGACCCAGGCCGCAGCGTGTTCCGCCAGCAGATCGGCCGCGCGAAGGGTGAGGACATCGTCCAGGAGGGCACGACCGAGGCCGGCGATCTCTCGCGCTGGAGCTTTACGAAGATCACGCAAAACTCCTTCCATTGGCTCGGCGAGGCCAAGAGCGCGACCGCCGCGGACTGGCGACTGGTGGTGGACGTGAAGGCGACGCGACGAACGGCGTAGGGAGCGGGCGCAGACGTCCCACACCGTCATGGCCGGGACAAGCCCACGGCTGTCCGG
>NZ_PPPT01000006.1 GCF_006483445.1 Bradyrhizobium guangdongense
TGTATATTGTCATCATCGCAAGACGCATCGATCGACCCGCGCGGAGACATCCGCCGCGGGTTTTTTCATTTTGACATCCGAGACCGGACGGCGGCCGCGCACGCGGCCTCGACCTCGTTGATACGCGTTCACTGAGCGCCGATCAGCGCGCCGTCGTCCGAACCAGTATTGGCAAAATGCGCCGGCCTGCGGCGCGGCCTCGAGCCGCGCTGTTCACGCCGGCGCCGGAGGGTTCCGACATGACGAAATTCAAGAGACGAACGGCCCTGTCAGTCCCCGTCGCAGAGCGCGTCAACGAGGGTTGCGCGCCCGCGACGGCTGCAGACATTCAGAGCCTGGCAAGAAGCAAGACCGAAACGCGGAGCTCGGACGCTGGCACGAGCCCGACAAGCTCATGGGTTATTGCGTGGCGATCTATTTCTCAAAACTCCTCGTCTTCGACAAGGTTCTTGGCCTTGGCTCGACGGATCCGCTGACGGGATTCGCGTCCGTCACCGCCAATCTCGTCGTGTCCTTCTACTTCGCAAAGCGCGGCTTCGAGAATGTTGCAAGGATCATCAGGCGGTGAGCATGCGCGAAGATGAGATCCGGGTCATTGTCGCCGAAACGCTGGCCGAGCAGCAACGGCTGGAGCGCGAGAGTGTCGATGCGATCGTCATGAAGGCGGTCGCGTCGGTTCTCAGCTCATTTGGAATCGAAGAAGATGACCGACGTGAGCTGAGGGCGGATTTTCAGCATCTGAGGAGATGGAGACGGAGCGTCGAACAGGCGCAAAGCTACACCTTCAAGGCGGTCATCACCGTGATCGTCACCGGATTGCTCGGTGCGGCCTGGCTCGGCTTCAAGTTGATGCTCGGCAGGTAGAGCGATGCGTCCATGCTCCGACAACTCTTGGTAACGTCTGATGTACAAATGCCGCATTGTCGATCCGGATGACGAGGACATCGCGGAGACGCTTGCCGATCTCCATCGTGCGACCTTCCTTGGCGGCGCGGCCGTTCCGCGGTTCTCCAGCGGAGCATGGTGGCTAGCATACCGTGGGTCGGAAGCCGTGGCCTTCGCAGGCGTCGTGCCGTCGACACATGTTCGCAGCGCCGGCTACTTCTGCCGGGTCGGGGTCATTAGTCGTCATCGTGGACGGGCGTTGCAGTTGAGGCTGATGAGGGCCATTGAGACGCACGCGCGTCGGATTGGCTGGCGCAACATCGTCTCCGACACCACGGACAACATCGCGTCAGCTAACAACTTCATCAGGGCCGGCTATGAGCTCTATGCGCCCGACGTGCCATGGGCCTGGCCAAGCTCGCTCTACTGGCGGAAATGCTTGCTGAGGACGTAGCCGCCTGGTCGTTTTCCATCAAGCGGAATGGCTGGTCTGTCCTGGAGGAGGTGGTCTGAGCCGGGCGCTGCTCTTGCGGATCGGGCGCGGCCGCGCGTAAAAGTTCCAGGATGCAAGAAAATCGGCGAAGGGAAGCCGATGCCAGGGAGTGCCCGCCGATGCCTATCGTCCCTCAATTGCCGGAGCGTCAACCCGGCGCCAGGAAGCAGGGTGCCGCCCTGGATGGGCTGCTGGTGGTCGACTTCACGCGCGTGGTGGCGGGACCGGCATGCACCCAGACGCTTGGTGATTTCGGTGCCGAGATCATCAAGATCGAGAACCCTGACGGTGGTGACGATACGCGCGCCTACGAGCACGCCGAGATCGGCGGGGAGAGTGCGGCCTATATCAGCCTGAACCGCAACAAGCGGGGCATCGCGCTGGATCTCACCTTGCCGGAGGCGCGCGAGGTGGCGCGAGAGTTGATCCAGAAGGCAGACGTGGTCGTCGAGAACTTTTCAAGCGGCGTCATGAAGAAGTTTGGACTCGACTACGAGTCGGTAGCACCATCGAACCCGCGGCTGGTGTACTGCTCGATCTCGGCCTATGGCCGCAGCGGGCCGTTTGCGTCCCGGCCCGGCTTTGATCCGATCACCCAGGCCGAAAGTGGCTTCATGTCGTTGAACGGCTTTCCCGACGGTCCGCCGGTACGGACTGGACCTCCGATCGTCGATATGGCGACGGGAATGTCAGCCTGTAACGCGATTCTCCTTGCGTTGCTCGCGCGCGACCGGCTTGGCCATGGGCAGCACGTAGAGGTCGCGTTGTTCGACGTCGCCATGGGTATGACGGGCTTTTATGGCATGGCCTATCTGATCAACGGCCAGAACCCAGGGCGGTTCGGCAATTCGCCGAGTGGCTCTCCCACCGTCGGTGTCTACGAGGCATCGGACGGGCCGCTCTACATGGCATGCGCCAACGATCGGCTTTATCGCCGCCTGGTGGTGGAAGTGCTGAACCGGCCGGACCTCATCACCGATCCGCAGTTTGCGAGCCGTAAGGCGCGGTCCGAGAACAAGGAGAAGCTGCGTGCCGCAATTGCGGAGGTCTTCGCAAGCGATAGTCTCGAGAACTGGATGGCCAAGATGAAGCTTGCCAACATTCCAGTTGGCTATCTCCGCACGGTTGAAGAGGGGTTTAGTGCACCGGAGGCGACGGAACGAGGAAGGCTCAATCGCATTCCGCATCCAACGGCGGGCTGGGTCCCGAATATCGAACCACCTGTGACGATGAGCCAGACCCCGGCGATCGACCCCGTAGCCGCACCGCTGCTGGGAGAGCATACCAAGGATGTGTTGAGGCAGGCACTAGGGTATAGTGACAGCAAGCTCGCTGAACTTGCCGGCAAGGGGGTCTTCGGCAGGCAGGCTGACCAGAGCTGAGGGAGCGGGCGCAGAGAACCCCACTGGTTGCAACAGAGACAGGCGATGGGCATACAACTCTACGGGTTCTGGCGGTCGCTTGCATCTTTTCGCGTGCGGGTTGCTTTGAAACTCAAGGGACTGTCGTTCGAAGAGATTGCGGTCGACATCCTGTCCGGCGAGCAGTTCAAGCCGGACTACGATGCCGTCAACACCGAGCGCGTCGTTCCGACCCTGGTTCATGACGACCGCCGGATTTTCCAGTCGCTGGCGATCCTCGAATATCTCGATGATATCGCGCCGGAGCCGCGGCTGCTGCCGATCGATCCTGCCGAGCGTGCCTACGCGCGGGCGCTTGCCTTGATGACGGTTGCCGACTCCCACCCGCTGGTCACGCCACGTGTCCGCAACCATCTCATAGGCCAGTTCGGGGCCGACGACGCGGCGATCCGGACATGGGCCACGCATTGGGCGACGGAAGGACTGGCGACTTACGAGCGCCTGCTGGCCAAGCGTCAACCCGCTCCCTTCACGCTGGGGGCAGGGCCTGGAATCGCGGATATCTGCATCGCGGGTCAGGTCGTCGGCGCGCATTTCCTCAAATTGGATCTGGCACCTTTTCCGACCGTCGCGCAGCTCGCGGATCGCTGTTTTACGCTTCCGGCCTTCGCGACATCGCATCCTTTCGAACAGCCGGGATACCGGTTGACAGCGCGTTAAGCGTTAGGACCTGCCTCGCTTGATTTGCGAGAGTTCCAGTCGCATAACATTGAGAGCGCGAGGGAATGAAATGGTGGCCGGCGGTCAAAAACCAAGCACGGGTCGGAGCTCGGCTGAGCAGGCCTATGTGGCGACGGTCGCAAGAACCAGAGCGCTCGTGCCGCAACTGCGGGAGCGTGCTGCCCGGACCGAAGAGTTGAGGCGTCTGCCTCCCGAAACCGAGCGCGACCTGCACGAATCAGGGCTGTTCAGAATCCTCCAACCCAAGCGGTTCGGCGGAGCGGAGTTCGACTATGTTGCGTTGATCGACTGTGCCGACCTCCTCGGGCAGGCCGATGCCTCGGTCGCCTGGAATTTTGCCAATCTGGCGAGCCATCACTGGATGCTCGGCATGTTCGGGCAGACGGCGCAAGAGCTGGTCTGGAGCAAGGATCCCAACACCCTGATTGCTTCATCCTTCATCTTCCCGGCCGGTCGCGCGAGGAAAGTCGAGGGCGGCTATCGGCTCCATGGAAGTTGGCCGTTCTCGTCGGGAGTAGCGTCCTGTGAATGGAACATGCTGGCCAGCGTCGTTGCATCGGACGACGAGGCCGATGGCATCGAGTATCGCATCTTCCTGCTTCCCAAGAGCGACTACAAGATCCTGGATACGTGGAACGTCGCGGGTCTGCGCGGCACCGGCTCAGGCGATGTCGAGGTCAGGGACGCCTTCGTCGCCGACCACATGAGCGTGTCCGTGAGCGATCTCGCCGGCGGTCCAACGCCGGGAAGCGCGACGAATCCCAATCCCCTTTACACGCTGCCGGTGTTCTCCCTATTTCCCTTCGTGCTGTCCGGAGTGGCGCTGGGGAATGCGCAAGCCTGTCTCGACGACTATGTCGAGGTCGTCCGCCACCGCATCTCGACCTATAACCGCGCCAAGCTCAGCGACTTCCAGAGCACGCAGATCAAGATCGCCGAGGCGTCCGCCAAGATCGACGCGGCGCGACTGATCATGCGTTCGGCCTGCATCGAGGCCATGGACGATGCGCGCCGCGGTCACATTCCTACAATGATGACCAAGACGAAGTACCGGCGCGACGGTGCATTCTCCGTCAACCTTTGCACCGAGGCGGTGTCAATGCTGTTCTCGGCGAGCGGCGCGCGTGGTCTGTTCACGACGGGCGTGCTGCAGCGACAATTCCGCGACGCGCACGCGATCAACTCGCATCTTGCGTTCAGCTTCGATGCCGCGGGAACTAACTACGGCCGGGTGGCGCTTGGCTTGCCGTCCGAGAACCTGACGCTGTGAGACCGGCTGATGAATGACCTTCCCAAGCAGCCGCCTGCTCCCGACCCGGCAAACGAGTTTGCGAGCGATAGCTCGTCGATCGATCCCCGTGACTTCCGCAACGCGCTCGGCACCTTTGCGACGGGGGTGACGATCATCACGGCCGCGGGTCCCGATGGCAAGGCTTACGGCCTGACGTGCAATTCGTTTGCCTCGGTGTCGCTCAACCCTCCACTCGTTCTCTGGAGCCTCGGGGTCTATTCGTCGAGCCTCCCCGTGTTTCAGAATGCCAGCCATTTCGTGGTGAACGTGCTCGGCACGTCCCAGCAGGAGCTCGCCAACAAGTTCGCAAGATCATCCGATGACAAGTTCGCCGGGGTCGACTGGAAGCCGGGACTCGGCAATGCGCCGATCCTTGAGGATTGCGTGGCGAATTTTCAGTGCCGATCTGTCAATCGGTATTATGGCGGCGATCACGTGATCTTTCTCGGCGCAGTCGAGGCCTACTCCTATAACCGGCAGGAGCCGTTGCTGTTTGCGCGCGGCGGCTATGGGCGTTTCACGTCCGACACACCAGCCTCACGTTAATCGGCGGGGAAGGACTCAAGGCGACTTGGCCGACAGCTTGTAGAGCTCCAGAGCGTCCGCATCGGCGCCGCGGGCCGCTTTCGCCAATCTGAAGATCTGACCGGCAAGCGAAGCCATTGGGACCGGTGTAGATGTGGTCTGCGCCACGTCGGCAACCGCATCGAGATCCTTGAGCATCGTTGCGATCGTACCGAGCGGCGGTGAGTGAATGCCCCGTGCCATGCGCGGGACAAAGAGCTGCAGCGGGATGGAATCGGCAAACCCGCCGGCGAGTGCTTCGGGCAAGCGATTTGCATCAATGCCGGCGTTCTCGGCGAGGCGCGTTGCTTCGGCCAGAACGGCCATTGCGCAGCCGACGATCACCTGGTTGCAGAGTTTTGTAGTCTGGCCTGCACCGGTCGGGCCCATGTGGGTGAATCTGCGCGCCATGGCGAGGACATAAGGCCTCACCCGTTCGACATCTGCCGCGTCTCCCCCCGCCATGACCGCAAGCGTGCCTTCCTCCGCACCCTTCGTGCCGCCGGACACAGGCGCATCAATCCAGTTCATGCCATTTGCAGCCTTCAGCCGCGCAGCAATGTCGCGCGCAGCCTCGGGGTGGATCGAGGAGAAATCGACGACGATCTTTCCGGTCCCGGGTTCAGCCGTGAAACCATTCGCACCGAAGACGACTTCCTCCACCGCCGCAGCATCGGTCACGCACATGAAGATGATCGTGGCACGGGCTACGACATCACGCGGCGTCGTTGCGCCCTTCGCGCCTGCCTCGACCAGTGCTGCCGTCTTCCCGCCTGAGCGGTTCCAGACGGTCACGTCGTGACCGGCCCTCAGCAGTCGTCGGCTCATGGGCGCCCCCATAAGCCCGAGGCCGAGATAGCCGAGCTTCTCGGCGGGCTGCGGGTGAGCTCCGGCGGATTCAGCCATAGGTCGTCTCCTTCTGTCGCAGCGCAACGCCAAGCGATGGTCGCCTTAGCACAAAGTCGAGCCCGATCGAGAAATTTGGGGCATTTTGCCCGTCTTGCCTCGTTGTTTGAACCATGAAACATTCGACCCAGGTCGGGTTGGGTGGCGCCTTGAGGCGCCGAGACAGCGGAGCGGCATGATGCGGATGGTTTCGAAGTGGATTCTGGCGTTCGGGGCATTGACGGCGGCCATCGCGAGCAATGGCCAGTCACAGGCGCAGCAAACCATCCGCGTTGGCTGGACCATTCCGGCCGAAGAATCCAAGTACTGGATGATGAAGCGGCCGGCTGAATTCCCCAACCTCGGCAAGACCTACAATATCGAGTGGACGCAGTTTCAGGGCACAGCGCCGATGACGCAGGCGCTTGCCGCAGGCGCGCTGGACTGCGCGACGCAGGCGCCGCTCTCGCTGTCCAACGGCGTCGTGGGCGGCAATCTCAAAGCCTACATCGTGGCCCAGCACGTATTCGAGAAGCCCGGCGGCTTCTCGGTTTACTGGGCCGTGATGGAGGACTCGCCGATCAAGACGATCGCCGATCTCAAGGGCAAGACCGTGGGCATTTCCGTGATCGGGGGCGGCACGCAAGGGCCGTTCAATATGTTGCTCAAGCAGAATGGTATCGATCCGGCAAAGGACATCAAGCTCGTGGAAGTCGGCTTTGCGGTGTCCGAGGACGCGCTGCGGCAGGGGCGGGTCGACGCGGTCAACATGAACCAGCCATTTGCTGCGCGCGCGGAAGCCAAGGGCGGTACGCGCAAGCTGTTCTCGCTGTCGCAGGCCATGCCAAACATCGTGCACATCCTGGAAGCCTGTCGTGCCGACTTCGTCGACAAGAACCCGGAATTGGTGAAGGCCTATGTCCGCGACATCACCTCGGGGATGAAGAAGGCGCTCGCCAACCGCGAAGAGACACTCAAGGTGGTCAACGAGGTGCTGAAGGCGCCGATTCCGGTGCTTGAGACCTATCTGCTCAAGGACAACGACTTTGGCCGCGATCCGGGCGCGGCGCCGAATTTCCCGGCGATCCAGAAGATGCTCGACATCTACGCGGAGACGGGGATGCTGCCGAAGCTGGATGTCGCGCAGTTCAAGCACCCGACCATCGTCGCGCCGATACAATAGGTCGACGCCTGGGCCCTGACGGATCAAGAAGCAGCGGCGCCCCGATCTGCGGGCGTCGGATGAAGTTGATGCACGCATGAAGAAGCTGCGATCACGGGTCACGACCGACGGCCTCGACCGGGCCCCTCATCGCGCGTTCATGCGTGCGATGGGACTCGACGACGCCGCAATCGCGAAGCCGATGGTTGGCGTCGTCAGCATGAAGGGCGAGCAGACGCCCTGCAACATGACGCACGACTTCCAGGTCGACGCCGCCAAGGCAGGGATTGAGGAAGCCGGCGGAACGCCGCGTGAGTTTGCGACGATCTCGGTTTCCGACGGCATCAGCATGAATCACGAGGGAATGAAGTTCTCTTTGTTCTCGCGCGAGCTGATCGCCGACTCGATCGAGGCCGTCGTCCATGGTCTCGCCTATGACGCGCTGATCGGGTTTGGTGGCTGCGACAAGACGCTGCCGGGCGTAATGATGGGGATGATCCGCTGCAACGTGCCGTCCATCTTCATCTATGGCGGCAGCGCGTTGCCCGGCCGCCTGGGCGGACGAACCCTGACCGTGCTTGATTCCTACGAGGCCGTCGGGAGCTTCATGACCGGGGAGATCGATGCTGTGACGCTCGAACGCATCGAGCGGAGCTGCCTGCCGACCATCGGTGCCTGTGCCGGGCAATTCACCGCCAATACGATGGGGATGGTCTCGGAGGCGATGGGCCTGACCATTCCCAACGTATCCATGATTCCGGGCGTCTATATCGAGCGTGCGCAGGTTTCGCGCCGGGCGGGGCGGCTGGTCATGGAGATGCTTGAGCGCGGCGGTCCGCTGCCACGTGACATCGTGACGCGCAAAGCGCTCGAGAATGGTGCAGCGATTGTGGCGGCGACCGGCGGCTCGACCAATGCCGCGCTGCATCTGCCGGCGATGGCCAACGAAGCTGGAATCGCCTTCACCATCGACGATGTCGGTGAGGTTTTCGCAAGAACTCCGCTGATCGGAAACCTGCGTCCCGGCGGCAAATACACCGCCAAGGACGTCTACGACATCGGCGGCGCTGCGGTCGTCATCCGCGAACTGATCCAGAGCGGGCATATCGACGGGAGCTGTCTGACGGTCACCGGCCGCACACTGGCGGAAGAATATGGCGGCGCGAATGCGCCCGATGGCGAGGTCGTTTACTCCGCAGGCAAGCCAATCATGCCGGATGGTGGTGTCGCGGTGCTCAAGGGCAGCCTCTGCCCCGACGGTGCCGTGATCAAGGTTGCCGGGCTGAAGAGCATGTCCTTCGAGGGACCGGCGCGGGTGTTTGAGGATGAGGAAGCCTGTGTCGCGGCGGTCCGGAGCCGCAACTATCAGGCCGGCGAAGTTTTGGTGATCCGCAACGAAGGCCCGGTCGGCGGTCCCGGCATGCGCGAGATGCTCGGCGTCACGGCTCTGATCTACGGCCAGGGTATGGGCGAGAAGGTCGCGCTAATCACCGACGGGCGCTTCTCGGGCGCAACGCGCGGCATGTGCATCGGCTATGTATCGCCTGAAGCGTTCGTCGGCGGCCCACTTGCGCTGGTACGCGACGGCGACAGGATCCGGATTGACGCCGGCAACCGGCGGCTTGATTTGCTGGTCGACGATGAGCAGCTTGCGGCGCGACGACGCGACTGGAAGCCGCGTACGCCACGCCATCACGCCGGCGCGCTTGCAAAATATGCGCGGCTGGTCGGTCAGGCGCCAGGTGGAGCTGTGACACACGAAGGTCCGGCGGAATGGCCGTGGTTCGACTGAACGGCGGTGGTAGCCGCGACAAGACCGCAGCCTAGCAAGCTTCTTGCTATGCTGCCGCCGTTGGTTGAGTGTGTTCAGGGAACCGCGCGGAATGTTGGTGGACGACGCAAAGGATAGAAGGAAGGCCGTGCCTTCGAGATCAAGCGAAACACCAACGGCGACGCGCAAAACGGCGAGCGCGATGATCGAGATCGACCGCGTCTCGCAGATATTTCAGACCTCATCCCGCAAGGATCATCTGGCGCTGTCGGATATCTCGCTGACGATCGAAGATGGCGCCTTCGTATCCATTCTCGGGCCGTCCGGCTGCGGAAAGTCGACACTTCTTTACATCGTCGGTGGCTTCGTCAGCCCCACCAGCGGTTTGGCGAAGATGAAGGGAAAGGCGATCACCGGTCCGGGACCCGATCGCGGACCGGTCTTTCAGGAGTTCGCGCTCTTTCCATGGAAGACCGTGCTCGGCAACGTAATGTATGGACCGCGCCAGCAAGGCGTGCGCGCTGCGGACGCTGAAGCGCAGAGCAAGGCGTTGATCGAGATGGTCGGCCTGAAGGGCTACGAGAACTTCTACCCGAAGGAGCTGTCGGGCGGCATGAAGCAGCGCGTCGCGCTGGCGCGGACGCTCGCCTATCATCCTGAGGTCTTGCTGATGGACGAGCCCTTCGGTGCGCTCGACGCGCATACGAGGACACGCCTGCAAAACGACCTCCTGAACATCTGGGAGCGCGACCGGAAGACCGTGCTGTTCGTGACCCATTCGGTGGAGGAGGCCGTGTTCCTCTCCGACAAGGTCGTGATGATGTCCAAATCGCCGGGACGCATTCGTCAGGTCATCGATATCGATCTGCCGCGACCGCGGCGGCGCACGGAGCTGCTGCTCGATCCGCGATATCAGAAGTACGTCGTCGACATCGAACGCATGTTCGACGACAGCGACGAACCGGCATCAAACCCATGATGTCGGCAGCCACCCTGCTCAAACGCACGGCGCCAGTACTGGCATGTGTCGGCCTGCTCGCCGTGTGGCAGTTTGCTTCGCTTGTACTGAAGAATGACAGCTTTCCGACTGCGATCGAAGCGATCAGGGCCGTCCCTTCGATCCTGACCGACAAGGACGCCCTCATCAACATCCTCGCGTCGCTCCGCCGTATGGCGATCGGCTTTGCTCTCGCCCTCGCCTTTTCCATTCCCCTTGGTCTGATGATGGGCCGTAGCCGGGCGGTAGCGGCCTTCTTCAATCCGCTGCTGATGGTCATCTATCCGGTGCCGAAGGCAGCGTTGATGCCGATCATCATGCTGTGGCTCGGCGTCGGTGACGTCTCGAAGACGCTCGTCATCTTCCTCGGCGTCAGCCTGCCGGTGATTTATCACAGCTTTGAGGGCGCCAAGGCGGTCGAGGAGAAGATGCTCTGGTCCGGTGCTGCCATGGGGCTTTCGGCAGGCCAGCGCCTGGTCCGGATCGTGTTGCCAGCGGCATTACCGGAAATTCTCACCGGTTGTCGCACCGGTCTCGTGCTGGCGCTCATCACCATGATCACCAGCGAGATGATCGCCCGCCAATCGGGCGCGGGCAATATCCTCTTCAATGCCCTGGATATGGGCCAGTACGATACGGTCTTCGCCATGATCATCATCGTCGGCATGATGGGCATTTGTCTCGACGCAGCCTTCGAGCGGATCCGCGCGCGGCTGGTGCGGTGGTCCGAGCCCCAGTTCGACATGCCCCTGAGTTTCTCATGAAGACGAACGCGCTCACCGGAGACGTTCTGCTTGGCCTGGTGCCGATCGCGCTGGTGATCGCGTTGTGGCAAGGTCTCGTGTCGTTCGGGTTTGCGCCGGCGACGCTGTTGCCACCTCCGGGGCTCGTCTTCGCCCGCCTGCTGCAGCAGCTCGTGACCAGCACGTTCCATCATGAGATCGCCGCGACGCTGATCCGGCTGTTCGGCGGGTTCTCGATTGCCGTCATACTGGGCGTGAGCATCGGCATTGCCGCGGCCGCCAATCCAGCCATCAATGCTGTCGTGCGGCCGATCGTTCGGGTGCTTGCACCGCTTCCCAAAGTTGCGCTCTATCCGGCGCTCTTGCTCCTGCTCGGCTTCAAGCATGAATCGAAGATCGTGCTGGTTGCCGCCGACGCACTGTTTCCGATCCTGCTGTCGACGTACTATGGTGCCTCGACGGTCGAGCAAAAGCTGATCTGGTCGGCGATGGCGGCGGGGACGCCGCGGCGCGAGATCCTGTTCAAGGTGGTCCTACCCGCGGCGATGCCATCGATCCTGACGGGCTGCCGGATCGGGCTTGTCATCTCCTGTATCGTGGTGTTCCTGGCCGAGATGATCACATCGACCGACGGACTAGGCCACATGCTGGTCACGGCGGCACGCACATTCCAGGCCGTTGACATGTTCGTGCCGCTGATCACGATTTCGCTGCTGGGACTGATCCTGAACGGTCTGCTGCAAGCGTTGCGCTCATATCTGTTGCGCGGCTTCCCAGAAGCGTAGACTGAACAACAAGAGACCAGGAAACCGGGAGTGAACCATGCTGGCGGATCGCATCGAAGCGAAATGGATCGACGCCTTCTGCGAGATCTTTGAGAAGTGCGCCGTCAAGGCCGGCGATACCGCGGCGATCCTGTCGGAGACCCAGTCGCGCGCGCTGAACGTTCAGCTCGCCGAGCTCGCCCTGCTGCGCATGGGTGCGCGTCCCTTTCATGTCGTGTTGCCGACGCCGCGTAACCGGCACATCGTACCGGTTCGTTCCACCGGCGCCAGTGAGGCGATCCAGGGGCTGGGACCGGTGGTGACGGCGCTTCAGCAGGCGGGCTTTGTGGTCGATTGCACCATCGAGGGCCTGATGCACGCCAAGGAGACGCCCGAAATACTCAAGGCGGGCGCGCGCATCCAGGTGATCTCCAACGAGCATCCGGAGGCGCTCGAGCGCATGCTGCCGGATCCGGCGCTGGAGAAGCGGGTTCGCGCGGCGGCAAAGATGTTACGGGGAACAAAACGCATGCGCGTGACGTCGAAGGCGGGCACAGCGCTGGATGTCGACATGGTCGGCGCCTCCACGGTCGGCGTGTGGGGGTGGACCGACAAGCCGGGGACGCTGGCCCACTGGCCGGGCGGGATTGTCGTGAGTTTTCCCAAAAGTGGGACCATCAATGGCACACTGGTGATGGCGCCCGGTGATATCAACCTGACGTTCAAGCGCTACCTCACCTCGCCCGTGAAGATGACGCTCAAGAACGACTATGTCGTCGAGCTGGAGGGCGAGGGTACGGATGCGGCGATGATGCGGGCCTATCTTGCCGCCTGGGGCGACCGCGAGGCCTATGCGGTGTCCCATGTCGGCTTCGGCATGAACCCGGGTGCACGCTACGAGGCGCTCTCGATGTACGACCAGCGCGACACCAATGGCACCGAGATCCGCGCGGTGTCCGGCAACTTCCTGTTCTCGACCGGCGCCAACGAGTTCGCCGGCCGATACACGGCGGGACATTTCGATCTGCCGATGATGGGAACGACCATCGAGCTCGACGGGGTCGCCGTGGTGCGCGAAGGCGTGCTGCAGGACTTGTTCGGCTAAAGCACCGGCGGCCGCGCCAGGCCAAAGTGCCTGAGCATGTCGACCATCGCCTTGAGGCGCTGCTCGCGATAGGCCTGAACGTCGAGGCCGGAATAATCGAGGAATCCTGCGCCGGTGCGCAGGCCGATCCGGCCCTCATGCATGTTGCGTGCGATTACGTCCGGGGAGCGGTAGCGATCGCTGCCGAGCGCGCCTTCGAGATAGCGGCTGGCATAGTACAGGGTATCTCCGCCACCCCAGTCGATGAATTCGAGCAGGCCCAGCACGGCGTAGCGGAAGCCAAAACCGTAGCGGATCGCCTTGTCGATGTCCTCGGCGCTGGCGACGCCTTCCTCGACCATGCGTGCGGCTTCGTTCATGGCGAGCGCCTGGATGCGCGGCACGATGAAGCCGGGTGTCGCCGCGCACACCACCGGCACCTTGCCAATGCTCTCCAGCAATCCCTTGACCTTCTCGACAACAGCCGGATCTGTCGCAGCCCCCGGCGACACCTCGACCAGCGGGATCAGATAGGCTGGGTTGAGCCAGTGCACGTTGAGAAAGCGCTCGCGATGCTCGATCGCGCTGGAGAGGTCGTCCACCAAAATCGTCGATGTCGTTGACGCGATGATCATGTCCCGGCTGACTTTCCTTGAAGCAGCGCCAAGCACCTCGCGCTTGAGATCGACGATTTCAGGCACACCTTCGAAGACCAGGCCGGCACCTGAAAGAGCCGCGTCATGTGCAGCAGCAGGCACGACTGAGACGCGCGCGAGCACGGTGTCGGCGTTATCAGCGCTCAGCATTCCCAGGCGTGCGAGCGTCGCCAGTGTCGTCCGGACCTCTCCGAGAGCATCCGCTTCGAGCTTGGCAAAATCCTCCGCAGAGCGATCCTTCACGTCGATCATCGTCACGGGATGCCCGGCATAAGCGAACGCGACCGCGATGCCGCGACCCATGCGGCCGGCGCCGAGACATGCAATGTGCGAGCGCATCGTCATTGCCTAAAATCCTTCACGCAGCACCGTCTGAAGCTCGGCCTTCTTCAGGTCTCCCAACCCGAGCGTTGCGAGCGTGCGCCCCCCGCGCAAAAGGTCCTCCCCGCAGATCGCGCCGCCGATGGCGAGAAACGCCTTTGCGAGCGGCGTCGAAACGTCCGCCAGCTCGGCCACCGAGACCAGCAGCGACAGGCCGAGGCGCAAATCCTCCCGCATATAGCGATGTTCCCTCAGCACGAGCTGTTCGCGCCAGTCGCCGGAATCCGTGAGGCGGTCATGCGAGCCGCGGCCATACATCCAGATTTCGCCTTCCTTGGCGTAGTGGTCGGCCAGCGGAAAATGCGGCGCGCCGTAGCCGAGCCGTTCGCGCACTGCAATGCGTTCCGCGTCGAGCGCGTCGGTGACGCGGCGGATCGCGGCCTGCGTGCCTTCCTTGTGGATGTCCCAGCGCTCGAAATGCTCGATCGGGCCGGCGTTCATGACGATCAGGGGCGGATGGATGATACAACCTGCATTCATCAGCGCGCCCGATAGCGCATCTCCGCATGGCTCGATGACGTTCGGAAATGCGCGCCCGATCACCTCCAACGCATGCGGCGCCGTATTAAGCGGAAACACGCCGACCGGCAGCCGCTTGGCGCGGATCGTGATGGCGACCTCGAAGGGTCCATGCTTGCGGGTCAGCCAGGGCAGGGTGCCGGTCTCGGCAAAGCTCGCCTTAGCGAGGTTGCCGGCATCGCGCATCGCCATCGCAAAAATCATCGAACCGAACGTCGCCGGCGGCAGGAACACCACCTGCCCATCCCTGAGATGTGGCGCGAGCGCGCGCGCGATATCGGCCTGTGCAAAGGCCGGGGCAGGGCAGAGGATCAGCTCGGTGCCCGCGACTGCCTCGGCCATATCGGTCGTGACCAGCGCGAGTTTCACGTCGTGCTTTCCGGTGTGATCCTTCACCGAGATGCGCGAACCCGCCGCACGATGGGCCGCGACCTGATCCGCATCCCGCCGCCACAGCCGAACCTCGTGCCCGGCCAGCGCAAAATCCCCCGCGGCCGCAAACGAGCCGTTGCCGCCGCCCAGAACCGCAATCTTCACGAGACTTCTCCTTGCATGCGCGATTGCGCATCGATCTGCTTGACCAGGAAATGCTGCACCTTACCCAGCGCAGTGCGCGGCAGATCGGTGACGAAAACGATGTCGCGCGGCACCTTGAAGCGTGCGAGCTGTGCTTGAAGGTGGCGCTTGAGCTCATCTGCCTCGATCCGGCAGCCCTGTCGCCGGATGACGTAGGCGATGGGTACCTCGTCCCAGCGCGGATCGGCCCGCCCGATCACGGCACATTCGCTGACGTCAGAGTGCTCCAGCAGGACGCGCTCGACCTCGGCTGGATAGATATTCTCCCCACCTGAAATGATCATGTTCTTCTTGCGGTCACGGACCCAGAAGTAACCCTCGCTATCGCACACGCCGATGTCGCCGGTGCGGTACCAGCCGTCCCTCAGCGCGTCACGGGTCGCGCTCTCATTCCCCCAATATTCGAAAAACACGTTTGGACCGCGCACGGCGATTTCGCCCGGTGTGTCGGTTGGAACCTCGACGCCGATATCGTCGATCACCTTGGCCTCGCAGCACAGGCCGGCAAGCCCGGTCGATTCCAGTCGCGACAGGTCCCCACCGAACCTTGTGTAGATTGCGATCGGACAGGTCTCCGTCGAACCGTAGACCTGGAGCACGGGAACGCCGCGGTCGATGAAGCGCTGCATCAGCGGCGGCGGCACGATCGTCGATCCCGTTGCGATCGCCTTCAGCGAGGAAAGGTCGGTCGTCGTCCAGGCGGGGTGATCGCTGATTGCCTGGATCGTTGCAGGCACCAGCACGGTCAGCGTCGGACGGTCGCGTTCGATGCAGGCAAGCGCCGCATCGGGCGTGAAGCGGGCCAGGATCGTGACGGTCGCCCCGACCTGCAGCGCCGGCGTGGTCTGGATGTTGAGGCCGCCGACATGGAAGAACGGCAGCACGGTCAGCACGTGATCTCCCGACGTCAGATCGTGCATGTGCTGGCTCATGACGCCGTTCCAGAACAGCGCCTCCTGCCGCAGCACCGCGCCCTTGGGCCGTCCCGTGGTGCCTGACGTGTAGACGATGAGCAGCGGGCAGGAGAGGTCGATATGCGGATTGCGGCCGCTGCCAGTCCCGCGCGCGAGCAGCGCGTCGAAGGTCTGGCCACGCGGCGGGGTGAAGTCGAACCCCACGACGGCAGCCCCGGGCAGGCTCTGCTCAATCTGCGGAATGATGGTGGCAAAAGCTTGCTCGAGCATGAGCACCTTGATGCTTGCGTCGGATAGAATGAAAATCTGCTCGGCGACCGCGAGCCGCCAATTCAGCGGCACCAGCATGGCGCCCAGGCGCGCGCAGGCATAGAGCAGCACCAGATAATCCGGCCGGTTCAGGCTCAGGATCGCAACGCGATCGCCACGGCCGACGCCAAGTTCCGTCTTCAACGCAGCCGCAGTCTGCTCGATGCGGGCGGCAAGGGCCGCATAGCTCAGGCTCGCGCCTTCAAAGCGGATGGCTGATTTGTCAGGCGCAAACGCCGCGTTGCGATCGATCAGGCTGGAGAGGTCCACGGCTACTCGTCCGTCTCGCCGGGCTCGTACAGCGCCTCGCGGCCGATGCGGTCGAGGCAGAGCTCCGCCGTCCAGGGCAGCATGAGCGATCCGCAACGGCTGTCGCGGTAGATCCGCTCCAGCGGCAGCGATTTCAGCATCGCCTGTCCGCCGCAGGTGCGAATGGCGAGAGCGGCAAGCTCGTTCGCACCCTCCATCACCGAATACTGCGCGGCATAGGCGCGCAGTACCTGCTCCTTGCTTGGATTGGCGCGCGCTTCGGTAATGGCTTGGAACCAGATCGCCTTGATCTGCTCCAGCTTGATCTGCATTTGCGCGACCGCGATCTGCTTGGTCGGGTACATCCGGCGCTTCACCGGTGGCATGCCCGGCACCTCGCCGCGCAGATAGCGCACGGTGAAATCATAAGCCGCCTGCGCCAGGCCCATATAGGTCGGTGACAGCGTCAGAAACATGTGCGGCCAGCGCAGCGCTGCCTGGAAGTAGACGCCGCGCGGCATCAGCGCCGCGTCTTCGCTCACGAACACGTCCTTGAACATGAGCGTGCGCGAGACCGTGCCCCGCATCCCCAGCGGATCCCAATCCCCCACCACAGACACGCCGTCCGACTTGGCTGGAACAGCCAGGTACAGGGTATTTCTGCGTGACGCCTTCTCACCTTCCGCGATCTCCGTGCAGAGCACGCCGTAGTAATCCGCGTGCCCGGACAGCGACGCAAAAATCTTCTTGCCGTTGATGATCCAGCCGCCCTTGACCAGCTTTGCTTCCGTGCCGAAGGCAACGCCGCCCGCCGCCGCAGCTCCGCCCTCCGAGAAGGGCTGGGAGTAGATCGCGCCATCCTCGACGATGCGCTTGTAGTGGATCGCGCGCCGCGCCTCGTGCTCGGCGCGCATGGCCGCGTCCATATCGAGATCGTCGGCCAGCGGTCCCGTCCACAAAGTCGAGCAGACGTGCATGTTCCAGGTCAGCGCGGTCGCGCCGCAATAGCGGCCGATCTCGGCTGCCGCGAGCGCGTAGGTCTGATAGCCCGCACCGAGTCCGCCATGCTTCTTGGGAATCGCGATGCCGAGCAGGCCGACGCGGTGCAGGTCTTGATAATTCTCCGTCGGAAACGTTGCATCGCGGTCATAGGCCGCCGCACGCGCTGCGAACTCGGACTGGCCGATCTCGCGAGCGCGCGCGATGATTGCCGCCTGCTCGTCGCCGAGGCGAAACGCGGACGGATCGAAGATCGGCGCATCCAGCTTAGTCTTGTCGGAAGAATTCATGCCTTTGCTGACCTGCATCGTCATGGGGAAGGGGCCACGACGGAGTTGAGGAAGCCGCCCAAGGCTTCATTGAATGCGTCGGGGCGTTCGAGATTGGCAAGGTGGCCGACACCGGCAAGCTCGACATAGCGGGAACCGGGGACATAGGTCGCTGTCTTCGCCATCATTGGTGCCGGGGCGTTGTTGTCCTTGGACCCGGACAGGAAAAGCGTCGGCACGGAAATGTCCTTCAGCGCGCCGCGCTGGTCGAACCCGATCAGCGCCAACATCATCGCGCGATAGCTTGCCGCGGGAACGTTCGCCATGCAATCGCGCGCGAGCGCCATGCCATCGGCATCGGGATCGTCACCGACCAGCTCCTTAACCAGCGACGGTGCGAGCGAGGCCATCGTCTCGCCGCGAACGAGCGGGCCGAGCCGCGCCGCGATGAAGGACTTTTGCCAGTCGCCATCGGCCTTGCCGAAGGCGGGGCTCGTCTGCGCCAGCACCACTGCATGCGCATCACGCTTGTGCCGGGTCAGCCATTGCTGGACAATCATGCCGCCGATCGAATGTCCCACGAGGATGGGCTTCGTCGCCCCGGTCTGCTGCAGGAATTCCTGCAGCGCATCCGCCAGGGCAGCAATGCTGACGTTGGGAAGCGGCGCCGATCCGCCATAGCCGGGCATGTCCCACGCCATGGCGCGAAAACGGTTGCCGAAAGCGCTGAGCTGGTTGCGCCAGGCCCGCGCCGCCCCACCAATTCCATGCAGGAACAGCAGCGGCTGCGCCTTGGGGTCGCCTGCTGCCTCATAGGCGAACAGTCCTGCTTTCATCGTTGTTGGCGTCGGATCCGGCACGCGGTGTCCTCTTGCTAGGGACGTCGATGCTAACAGCCCTTTCGGGGATGAAAAGGGGGATAATTTTATACTTAAAGCAATTTCCGGGCCGCGCTTTCTGCGTCGCACCCGCAGCGCCGAGCCCGGGCTTCATTGCAAAAATTTGAAGTTTAAAATATATCCGGAGCGGTCGATCCACCTGTTGCCTCCAGGGAGCCCCGGTAATGTCAGGACTGCCGCATTCTGCACATGCGCTGGTGACCGGTGGTGGGCGCGGCATCGGCCGTGCGATAGCTGCGGCGCTTGTGGGCGCAGGTGCGACCGTCACTGTGCTTGGGCGCAATGCCGCCGTGCTCGACGAAGCCGTGAAAGCCGGCGCTGCGCATTTTGCCGAAGTGGCCGACGTCTCCGACGAAGCCGCACTCAAGGCTGCAATCGCGCGGGCGTCTGCACGGCAACCGATCGACATCCTGATCGCGAATGCAGGCAGCGCGGAATCGGCGCCCTTTGCAAAGTCCGATGATGCATTGTTTACGCGCATGATGGACGTGAATTTCATGGGCGTCGTCCACGCGATCCGCGCGGTGCTGCCCGACATGCGCGATCGCCCGCACGGCCGCATCGTCGCTGTCGCGTCGACGGCCGGGTTGAAGGGCTATTCCTATGTCAGCGCCTATAGTGCGGCCAAGCATGCCGTCATCGGGCTCGTGCGCTCGCTGGCGCTGGAACTCGCAACGACTGGGGTCACCGTGAACGCCGTGTGCCCCGGCTTCACCGACACGGACCTCGTCGCCGGTAGCATCGACAACATCATGAAGAAAACCGGGCGCTCCCGCGAGCAGGCGATTGCCGAGCTCGCCAAACACAATCCGCAGGGGCGGTTGGTGTCGCCCCAGGAGGTGGCCAATGCGGTGCTCTGGCTGTGCGGCGAGGGCGCCGGTTCGATCACAGGGCAGGCGATTGTAGTCGCGGGCGGCGAAATCTAGCGCGGCATCAAACGCCGCCAGCAAACGAGACAAGAACAGGGAGATCCCATGAGCAGACCCGCAAATCCGGTCACGTTGCCGCTGGCGGACTATTCGCCAAAGCACTTTTTGCTGGCGGTGGTCGATCATGTCGCAACGGTCACGCTGAACCGGCCCGAGCGCAAGAATCCCCTCACGTTCGAGAGCTATCGCGAGCTGACCGATTTCTTCCGCGCCTGCGCCTTTGATGAAGAGGTGAAGGCGATCGTCGTCACCGGTGCCGGCGGCAATTTCTCGTCCGGCGGCGATGTGTTCGAGATCATCGGCCCGCTCGTGAAGATGGACACCAAGGGGCTGACGGCGTTCACGCGGATGACCGGCGACCTCGTCAAGGCCATGCGCGCCTGTCCGCAGCCGATCATCGCCGCGGTCGAGGGCATCTGCGCCGGTGCCGGCGCCATCGTCGCGATGGCATCCGACATGCGCCTTGCGACTGGCGGTGCCAAGGTCGCGTTCCTGTTCAACAAGGTGGGTCTTGCCGGCTGCGACATGGGCGCCTGCGCCATCCTGCCGCGCATCATCGGCCAGTCGCGCGCCTCCGAGCTGCTCTACACCGGCCGCTTCATGACGGCGGAGGAGGGCGAGCGCTGGGGCTTCTTCAGCCGCATCGTCACCCCGGACCAGGTGCAGCCGCAGGCGCAACTTCTGGCAAAGCAGGTCGCGGAAGGCCCGACCTTCGCCAACACCATGACCAAGCGGATGCTGGCGATGGAATGGGCGATGTCGATCGAGGAGGCCATTGAGGCCGAAGCGGTAGCGCAGGCGCTTTGCATGACCACGGCCGATTTCGAGCGCGCGTTTAATGCCTTCGCCAACAAGGTTAAGCCGGTCTTCCAGGGCAACTAAAGCGTGATGCCTCGGTCCGGGTCGAGGGTTAAGGCTAAGCCAAAGAGCCCGGCCGGACGCGATGACGGGGCGACAAACCCGCTTGCGGCGGGCTCGCCGCCCGTGCGACCTTACGGCCATTGCCTGGCGTGTATTGAGTGGAGTTTGGGCGATGAAGGCGATTATCGTTGGTGGCGGCATCGGAGGTCTCACCACGGCGTTGATGCTGCGGGCACGCGGCATCGGCTGCGAGATTTTTGAGCAGTCGGACACCATCCGCGAGTTGGGTGTCGGCATCAACACGTTGCCGCATGCCATGCGCGAGCTTGCCGGGCTCGGCCTGTTGCAAAAGCTCGACGACGTCGCGATCCGCACCGATCAGCTCTACTATCTCAATCGTCATGGTCAGGAAGTTTGGCGTGAGGCACGCGGCATCGACGCCGGCCACGACGTGCCGCAATTCTCGATCCACCGCGGGCGGCTTCAGGGCGTGATCCACCGCGCCGTCGAGGAGCGCCTTGGGCCCGACGTGATCCGCACCGGTTGTCGGCTCGGCGCCTTCACCCAGGACGAGGGCGGCGTCACCGCCTATTTCTTCGATCGCGCCGGCAGCCACGTCCATACAGCGCGCGGCGACATTCTCATCGGTGCCGACGGCATTCATTCGCGTGTGCGCGATACCCTGTTCCCCAATGAAGGGCCGCCGTGCTGGAACGGCCTGATGCTGTGGCGCGGCGCGCGCGACTGGCCGGTGTTTTTGACCGGCAAGTCGATGATTGTGGCCGGTGGCCTCAACGCCAAGGTGGTGATCTATCCGATCGCGGAAGGATCAAGCCCCGCAAGCCGCCTCACCAATTGGGCGGTGCTGGTGAAGATCGGCGAGGGCAATGCGCCGCCGCCGCGCAAGGAAGACTGGTCACGCCCGGGTCGGCGCGACGAGTTGATGCCGCATGTCGCGCGCTTCTCGGTGCCTTATGTCGACGTGAAGAGCCTGATCTCGGCAACGCCGGAATTCTACGAATACCCGACCTGCGACCGCGATCCGCTGCCGTACTGGTCGAGCGGCCGCGTCACGCTGCTCGGCGATGCCGCGCATCCGATGTACCCGGTCGGCTCGAACGGCGCCTCCCAGGCGATCCTGGACGCGCGCTGCCTCGCGGATCTTCTGGCCCGTGCCGAGCACCCGCGCCAGGCGCTGATGGAATACGAGAAGAAGCGGCTGCCGATGACGGCCGAGATCGTCCGCTCCAACCGCCGCGGCGGGCCGGAAGGCGTCATCGACGCCGTCGAGCAGCTAGCGCCCGACGGCTTCGACAACATCGACAAGGTCTTGAGCTATTCCCAGCGCGAAGCGATCGTGAAGGGCTATGCGACCAAGGCCGGCTTTGCGGCGGTGCCGGGGTTGGCCGCCGTTCGCGCTTGACGCCTAGCCGGGCGGTGGCGGCAGGAAGTGGATGTTGAACTCCGCTGCCATCGCGACCACGTCCTCCGGCTTCTGCTCCTTCATGTTGTGAAGGCCCCAGAACAGCTCGAACAGCTTTCGGCTCGGCGACACCCAGAACAGCACCTTTGCGGTCTGCTCCGATTTGTTGAAGATGCCGTGCGGCACGCCCATGCCGAGCCGGATCAGATCGCCCGCGCTTGCCTGCGCCTCGGAATTGCCGAGCACGAAGTCGAGCTTCCCCTCGAGCATATAGAGATACTCATCCTGGTCGGGATGGATGTGCGGCGGCACGAAGGTGCCGGGCGGCAGCGTCGCGTGCCAGGAGAAGCTGTTCTCGGCATAGCTTTTCGGCACATAGGTCTGGCCGAGGATATTCCAGGAAATGCCCTGGATACCCTCGTTGGCCCGCGTGATGCCGGTGATCTCACTTTTCGTCATACTCATCCTCCCTGTCACTTACGCCGCGGCTTAATTCACCGCCTTGCAGTCCTTGGCGTAGCGGTCGCCATTATTCTCGAACACCTTCTGCACGATCTCGGTCTGGAATTTTCCGTCCGGACGCTTGGCAACCTTGGTCAGATAGAAGTCCTGAATCGGATAGCCATTGGTGTTGAACTTGAAGGAGCCGCGCAGCGAGGTGAAGTCGGCCTTCCTGAGCGCGGCGGAAACCGCCTCCTTGTTGGAGAGGTCGCCCTTCAGCGCCTTGACCGCGCTGTCGATCAGCAGCGCCGTATCATAGGCCTGCATTGCGTAGGTGCCGGGCACGCTGTTGTAGGCGGCTTCATAGGCCGCGACGAACTTCTTGTTCTGCGGGTTGTCCAGGTTCGGCGCCCAATTGGCGCCGCCGAACATGCCGACGGCGGCGTCCTGCTGCGCCGGCAGCGTGGACTCGTCGACCGTGAAAGCCGAGAGCACCGGAATGGTGTCGGCGAGGCCGGCCTGCCGGTACTGCTTGACGAGATTGACGCCGAGGCCGCCCGGCATGAACGTGAAGAGCGCATCGGGCTTCTGCGACGCGATCTTGGAAAGCTCCGGCTGGAAGTCCAGCGTGTTGAGCGGCATGTAGGATTCTTCGACGATCTCGCCCTTGTAATCGAGCTTGAAGCCCGCGACCGAATCCTTGCCGGCCTGATAGTTCGGCACCATCAAATACATGCGCTTGTAACCGCGATCCTGGGCGACCTTGCCGAGGACCGCGTGGACCTGATCGTTCTGATAGGACGTCACATAGAAGAACGGGCTGCAGTCCTTGCCGGCAAAGGTCGACGGGCCGGCATTGGGGCTGATCAGGAAGGTCTTGTTCTCGGTGATCGGACGGTGGATCGCCTGCAGGATGTTGGAGAAGATCGGCCCCACCACGAAGTCGACCTTGTCGCGTTCCAGCAGGCCCTTCACCTTGGTGACGGCCGCATCCGGCTTCAACTCGTCATCGACCACGACCACTTCGACATCGCGGCCGCCCATCTTGCTGCCGAGATCCTTGACGGCGAGCGCAAAGCCGTCGCGCACCTGCCCGCCCAGGGCAGCTGCAGGACCCGACAGGGTCACGATCACGCCGAGCTTGAGCTTCTCCTGCGCGAGGGCGGCGTCCGACACGGTGCCGAGCAGCAGAGCCAAGCCTGCGAACGTCAATTGCTTCTTCATGATCACTTCCCCGATACGCTCGGCTCTTGCGAGCAGCCCTGCAAATTTCCGGGCGGAGCTTATTCTGACGACGGTGTCGGCGGCAAGCAAAGCCGATGAGGTCGATTGGGCTCACGCCTCTGGTGCACTGCGCGCCTATGCAAGCGGCGCGCCAATTGCTTGAAGCCTAAAGAAATTCGACGAAGGGCGTATTCCCCTTGAGGTTTGCGCTTGCGAACGGGGCGGATTTACTTGAAGCTCAAAACGATGGACCGCGACCAGTGACCGCACCTCCGATGCTCGATTCCGAGACCAAGGCCGTCGAAACCCCTGAGGACCACGCCGAAGAGCTCCGGCTCTGGCTGCGGCTGTTGACCTGCACCACGCTGATCGAAGGCGAGGTGCGCGGCCGGCTGCGGGAGCGGTTCGACGTCACCTTGCCCCGCTTCGACCTGATGGCGCAGCTCGACAAGGCACCCGACGGCATGACGCTGTCAGACGTTTCCAAGCGCATGATGGTGTCGAACGGCAATGTCACCGGCCTGGTCGAACGGCTCGTTGAGTCCGGCCACCTCGATCGCCGGACGTCCGACACCGACAGGCGGGTGCAGGTGATCCGCCTGACCAAGCTCGGACGTGCCGAGTTCCGCAAGATGGCGGCCGAGCACGAGACCTGGATCGCCGATATTTTTGCCGACCTCTCGCCGAAGGACGTGCGCGAGCTGATGCGCCTTTTGGCCAAGACCAAGTCCTCCGCGCAGAAATCCGCCGGTCGCCGCAAGGCTTGAAGCCCGCAGGCGGGCGCTGTCTCCAAAACTCCCGGTGCAACAACAAAAAGCAGGGACTGCCCAAAATCCGCTATTGCGGAAAATTGTTTTAAGCCTAAAATGATTTTCGAAAGTGCTGCCGGGTGCTCTCCCAACCGAAAAGGAGCGTGCGATGGCCAACGCCGCCAAAGCTCATGATCCGGGTTCGCAAGATCTAGGCTCATACGACAACCGGGCCGGGACGGCTCACGTCGATCCGTTCGCGCAGGCGCATCTGCCGCCGCGCGAACTCTGGCCGGACTTCATTTTTACGCGGCCGGAGCTGCAATATCCGGCGCGCCTGAACTGCGTCAGCTATTTCCTCGACCGCTGGGTCGAGCAGGGCCATGGCGACGCGCCATGCGTCATCAGCCCGTCCGTCAGCTACACCTATAAAGAGCTGCAACAGCTCGTAAACCGCATCGCCAACGTGCTGGTCGGCAAGCTCGGCCTCGTCACCGGCGGGCGCGTGCTGCTGCGCTCGGCCAACAACCCGATGATGGTCGCGGCGTATTTGGCCATCATCAAGGCCGGCGGCATCGTCGTGGCGACCATGCCGCTGCTGCGTGCGAAGGAATTGTCCTATCCGATCCAGAAGGCGGAGATTTCGCTGGCGCTGTGCGACGGCAAGCTCGCCGAGGAAATGGAGAAAGCAAGACTCGCGGCGCCCGGCCTCAAGCACGTCGTCTATTGGGGCACGGACGCGGCCGACTCGCTCGAAAACCTCGCCGCGGATGCGAGCCCGGAATTCACAGCGGTCGATACCGCCTCCGACGACATCTGCCTGATCGCCTTCACCTCGGGCACGACGGGCGATCCCAAGGGCACCATGCATTTCCATCGCGACATGCTCGCGGTGTGCGACGGCTATGCGCGCAATATTTTGCGTGCGAAGCAGGACGATCGCTTCATCGGCTCGGCGCCGCTCGCCTTCACCTTCGGCTTCGGCGGCGTGCTGTTTCCGATGCATATCGGCGCGTCCTTCGTGGTGCTGGAGAACACGACGCCGGACAATTTTCTTGCCGCCATCGAGCAGTACAAGACGACCGTCTGCTTCACCGCGCCGACCGCCTATCGCGCGATCCTCGGCAAGCTCGCGGGCCGCGACATCTCCTCGCTGCGCAAATGCGTCTCCGCCGGCGAGACGCTGCCAAAACCGACCTACGATGCCTGGCTGAAAGCGACCGGTATCAAGCTGATGGACGGCATCGGCTCGACCGAGCTGCTGCACATCTTCATCAGCGCGACCGAGGACGAGATCCGCCCGGGCGCGACGGGCAAGCCGGTGCCGGGCTATGAGGCCAAGATCGTGGACGACAATGGCAACGACGTTCCGCCGGGCACGATGGGCAAGCTTGCGGTGCGCGGTCCGACAGGTTGCCGTTATCTCGCCGACGAGCGGCAGCGCAAATATGTCCAGAACGGCTGGAACGTCACCGGCGACACCTATGTCATGGATAGCGATGGCTACTTCTGGTACCAGTCGCGCTCCGACGACATGATCGTGTCGGCCGGCTACAACATCGCGGGCACCGACGTGGAAGCCGCGCTGATGACGCATCCCGCCGTCGTCGAATGCGGCGTCGTCGCCGCCCCGGACGAAGCGCGCGGCATGATCGTGAAGGCCTATGTCATTCCGGCGCCGGGCGTTACGGCAGATACAAAACTCGTCACCGAGTTGCAGGAGCACGTCAAGCGCGAGATCGCGCCTTACAAATATCCGCGCGCGATTGAATTCGTCACGCAATTGCCGAAGACCGAGACGGGCAAGCTGAAGCGCTTTGCGCTGCGCCAGATGGCGCAGACAGCAGCGGGATAACGATGGAGCGCACCGTGCAGATCCTGCAGCCGTCCGGCTGGCCGATGCCAAAGGGCTACGCCAACGGCGTCGCGGCCGGTGGCCGCATCGTCGTGACCGGCGGCGTGATCGGCTGGGATGCCGAGGAGCGTCTTGCCGACGGCTTTCTCGCGCAGGTGCGCCAGACGCTCGAGAACATCGTGGCCATTCTGGCCGAAGGCGGCGCGCGGCCGGAGCATCTGGTGCGGTTGACCTGGTACGTCGTCGACATGGACGAGTACCTTGCCAATTCAAAGGAGCTCGGCCGCATCTATCGCGAGATCATTGGCGCGCACTATCCGGCCATGGCGCTCGTGCAGGTCGTGCGCCTGGTCGAGACCGCCGCGCGCGTCGAGATCGAGGCGACCGCGGTGATCCCGCGCTAGCCGACGCTCATCAGCCCGCTTTGGCGAGGCGGTCGTCTTCCGGCGAGTTCAGATAGACGCCGGTGATCGTGTCGACCCAGCACAGATGGTCGTGCACCTTCTTCACGCCTTCGACGTTCTCGGCGGCGACGATGGCCGCCTGGCGGCTGCGTTCCTCGGTGATCACGCCGGAGAGGTGGACGATGCCGTCGCGGACGATGACGTTGAGCCCGTAGGGGCACCAGTCGGTCTTCTCCATCGTATCGATGATGCGGTTGCGGATGTGATCGTCATCGGCGGTCGGGTCCGGCACCTGGCGGGCGAGGCTCGCAACCGCCTGCAGCAGGCTGGCGCGCGAGACGATGCCGACGACCTTGTCGCCGCGCACCACCGGCAGGCGCTTGATGTTCTTCTGCTCCATGAGGTCGGCGATCTCGGCGAGCGCGGTGTCCTCGTTGATCGTCACCGGCGTCGTCGTCATGACCTCACCGACCTTGCGGCCGTGCTCGCCGACGAAATCGTTGGCCGACGTGCCGGGGCCGAGAATGAAGCGCAGCCAGTTCCGCCGCTTGCGCTGCGTGCCGATCTCGCTGCGGCGAAGGAAGTCGCCCTCGGAGACGATGCCGACCAGCTTGCCCTGGCCGTCGATCACCGGAAGCCCGCTGACGTGACGCTGCAGCATCAGGTTTGCGGCGTCGACGATTGACGTCTCGGGGGTGACCGAAATGACCGAACGGGTCATGATTTGGTGGGCGCGCATGGGGAACTCCGCAAGAGGTTCGGACGAGTGATGGTAAAACCATAGTCCGGGCACGGCTGGCGGAGTTGACTCAAGTCAAGGGCGGGACGACCATTTGGCCGCGGTTGGGAGCTGGATCCGGGCTTGACTCAGCTCAATGTTCCCAGGGCCGCCACGCCTATCCTGATTTGAGATTCCGAGACGATGGGAGAGTGCCGTGAGCGAGCCTGCCAAAGCATCCGAGACATCCGATATCATGGCTGCCGTGCCGATGGCGCCCGATGCGGTTGCGCGGATCGCCGACGCAAACCGTCGGGCGCTGAATACGATCCTGGGCGCGCAACGCCTCCTGTTCGAGGAAACCGCCTTTGCCGCCGGCGAGATCCTGGATCGCGCGCAGACCGAGACGCATCTGTTCGCCGAGTTCATCTCAAAACTCGCAGCCTCGCATTCGGTCAGGGACTGGACCGCGATGTGCCGGGATTGCAGCCAGCACCAGCTCGATTTCCTGCGCCGCGACAGCGATCGGCTGTTCAAGCATGGGGAACGCTTGGTGGAGGCGACGTCCCGCCTGGTCGATAGCTCACGCTGACTGTGACTGTCATGGCTGCCATGCAGACTTCGACGATCGCACGCGCCGAGGCGTCGCCCGTTGTCGAGCCGCCGATCAATCAGCCCGCGAGTGCGTGTGCGCCTGCAGCGGCAGTGCCGCCTGAAAGGCCGATGCCGGAGCCCTATCCCGTCGACCGCACGCTTCATGCCCTGCTGGCGCGCTTCAACGGCGGGATCTCGCCGGTCGCGCTGTCGCTCGCTTA
The DNA here is from genome assembly GCF_006483445.1 of Bradyrhizobium guangdongense. Lineage (GTDB taxonomy): Bacteria > Pseudomonadota > Alphaproteobacteria > Rhizobiales > Xanthobacteraceae > Bradyrhizobium > Bradyrhizobium guangdongense_A. The sequence continues at coordinate 27,932 of NZ_PPPT01000006.1, forward strand.
TCTCGACTGGGCGTCGCATCTTGCGACCGCGCCGCAGCGCCAGATCGAGCTGGTCCATGACGCCGTGCGCGATGCCGGCCGGCTGGTCGAGGCCGCGACCCATATGTCCGCGGACAGCAAGCCCTGGTCCGTCACCAGGCCGCAGGCCCAGGACCGGCGTTTTGCAAAACCCGCATGGGAGCGCGCGCCGTTCAATCTGCTGGCGCAGGGCTTTCTGCTTGGTGAGGAATGGTGGCGCAAGGCGACCACCGGCGTCCGCGGTGTTTCACCCGCCAACGAGGCGATCGTCGAGTTCTCGATCCGCCAGGTGCTCGACATGCTGGCACCGTCGAACTTTGCGGTCACCAATCCGGACGTGCTGCAAAAGGCGCTTCAGAGCGGCGGCGCGAATTTCGTCGCCGGCTGGCAGAACTGGCGTAACGACCTGATGCAGGTGATCGCCGCCGGCAAGCAGGGCGGCGCCCGGAATGCCGCCGTCGGCAAGACCGTGGCGACGTCACCCGGCAAAATCGTCTATCGCAATGAGCTGATCGAACTGATCCAGTACAGCCCGACCACCGACAAGGTGCGGCCGGAGCCGGTCCTGATCGTACCGGCCTGGATCATGAAATACTACATCCTCGATCTGTCGCCGCAGAATTCGCTGGTGAAGCATCTCACCGGCGAGGGCTTTACCGTGTTCGCGATCTCCTGGCGCAATCCGACCGCTGACGATCGCAACGTCGCGTTCGACGATTATCGCCGGCTCGGCGTCAAGGCTGCGCTCGACACCATCGGCTGCATCCTGCCGCGCCGAAAAATCCACGCGCTGGGTTATTGCCTCGGCGGCACGCTGCTGTCGATCGCCGCGGCCGCCATGGCGCGTGACGGCGACAACCGGCTGAAGACGATCACGCTGCTGGCCGCGCAGACGGATTTCACCGAAGCGGGCGAGCTGACGCTGTTCATCAACGAGAGCCAGGTCGCCTTCCTCGAGGACATCATGTGGGAGCGCGGCTATCTCGATACCACGCAGATGGCGGGCGCCTTTCAGCTCCTGCGCTCGAACGATCTGATCTGGTCGCGCCTGTCGCACGACTATTTGTTGGGCGAACGTGCGCCGCCGAGCGACCTGATGGCCTGGAACGCGGATGCGACGCGCCTGCCGTATCGGATGCACTCGGAGTATCTGCGCCAACTCTTCCTCGACAACGATCTGGCGGAAGGCCGGTATCACGTCGAGGGGCGCAACATATCGCTGTCGGACATCCATGCGCCGATGTTCGTGGTCGGCACGCTCCGCGATCACGTCGCGCCCTGGAAGTCCGTCTACAAGATCCATTACCAGGTCGATGCCGACGTGACGTTCGTGTTGACCAGCGGCGGCCACAATGGCGGCATCGTGGCGCCGCCGACCGAGGCCGGGCACAGCTATCAGATCATGACCAAGGGCGCCGACACGCCCTATGTCGGTCGCGACGAATGGCTGAAGCTCGCGCCACATGCCGAAGGCTCGTGGTGGCCCGAATGGACGGGATGGCTGGCCGCGCGCTCCGGCGAATGGTGCGACCCGCCGCACATGGGTTTTGGCAATGTCGACACGCTGCCGGATGCGCCGGGCGAATACGTGCACACGTGACGTGCGATGGTGCTGATCGGCTCGGTTCACCTCGCCCCGCTTGCGGGGAGAGGTCGGAATTCAAGCTCTGCTTGAATTCCGGGTGAGGGGGACTCTCCGCGAGTCTCTCTGTCACCGTCCCCGTGGAGACTCCCCCTCACCCCACCCTCTCCCCGCAAGCGGGGCGAGGGAGAGCACCTTCTGCGCGTCCCCGACCTCAAGTTCCTCAAAATGAGTTGCGTACCTCAAATAACCTCTGCTAGCCTTCAAGGCCATGAAGGAGCCGGATACCAGCAGCCCTCTCACGCTGAAGGACATCGCGCGGCAGGCTGGGGTCAGTCTGGCGACGGTGGACCGCGTGCTGCACAACCGACCGGGCGTCCGGCCGGACACGGTGCGCCGTGTCCGGGAGGCGATCGAGCGCAACTCCTTCCAGCCGCATGTGGCCGCCGCCGAACTCGCCCGCGGCCGTGCCCGCCGCTTCGCCTTCGTGATGCCGGTCGGCGCCAACCCGTTCATGCTGCAGATCGAGGCCTATATCGGCGAGATGGCGGGCTGGCTCTCCGCCCGGCGCCTCACGGTCGAGATGATCAAGACCGACGTGTTCGATCCGTCCGTGCTGGCGGCCTCGCTGGAGCAACTGACCGGCGGCGACTATGACGGCGTCGCCGTCGTCGCGCTGGACCATCCGAGCGTGCGCGCCGCCATCAACGATCTCGTCGATAGCGGCACCAAGGTCGTGACGCTGGTTTCCGACGTGCCGTCCTCGCGCCGCCACCACTATATCGGCATCGACAACATCGCCGCCGGCCGCACCGCCGGCGCGCTGGTCGGCCGTCTCGTGGGTCTCCGCCCCGGCAAGATCGCGATCATCGCGGGCACGCAGAGCCTGCGCGACCATGCCGAGCGTATTTTTGGCTTCAACCAGGTGATGGCGTCGGAGTTTTCGCAGCTCGAAATCCTGCCCTTGGTCGAGGGGCGCGACGAGGACGACCGCTCGGAGCAGCTCATCTCGGGGCTGCTCGGCAAGCATCCTGACATCGTCGGCCTCTACAATGTCGGCGCCGGTACGCAAGGTGTCGCCAAGGCGCTGACCGAGGCCGGCCGCGAGAAGCAGATCGTGTTCATCGCCCACGATCTCACGGCGATGACGCGCAAGCTGTTGCTGCAAGGCACGCTTGACGTCGCGATCTCGCAAAACCCCGGCCATGAGGCGCGCGCTGCGGTGCGCGTGCTGCTGTCGCTGGCGCGCAACGAACCGATCTTGATCGAACAGGAGAAGATCCGCATCGACATCTTGATGCGGGACAATCTGCCGTAGCCGCAAGGCGCGGTGCCAGGTGTTTCGAAGTTACCTTCGCGGGAAGCGTGACGTCAGTTTGCGCAACCGAAAACAAGGAAGGGGAGGACGGACTTGTATCTCGGATTGGACATCGGCACGTCCGGTGTGAAAGCGGTACTCGTGAACGAGGCTGGCGCTGTTGTCGCGACCGCCGCGCGCGAGCTTGCGCTGTCGCATCCGCAGCCGTTGTGGTCCGAGCAGGATCCGGACGCCTGGGTCGCGGCGTCAGTCGGCGCCGTCGACGATCTCGCAGCACACCATCCGCGCGAGGTCGCCGCCGTGCGCGGCATCGGGCTCTCCGGCCAGATGCACGGCGCGACACTGCTCGGCGAAGACGGCCGTCCGCTGCGTCCCGCGATCCTCTGGAACGACGGCCGCTCCCATGCCGAATGCGAGCGGCTCGAGCGGCGTTGCCCGTCGCTGCGTTCGATCGCCGGCAATCTGGCGATGCCCGGCTTCACCGCGCCAAAGCTGCTCTGGGTCTCCAGGCACGAGCCCGAGATTTTCGATCGTGTAGACAAGGTGCTGCTGCCGAAAGCCTATGTCCGCTACCGCCTCACCGGCGAGATGGTCGAGGACATGTCCGATGCCGCAGGCTCCCTCTGGCTCGATGTCGGCCAGCGCCGCTGGTCGGCGCTGCTGCTGCATGCCACCGGGCTTGATCTGCGCCACATGCCGCGGCTGGTCGAGGGCAGCGAGGTGAGCGCGGTGCTCGCGTCCGAATATGCAAACCGCTGGGGCATGGCGAAGAACGTGGTCGTGGCCGGCGGAGCCGGCGATAACGCGGCGAGCGCGATCGGGCTCGGCGCGATCGCGCCGGGCGACGCCTTCCTGTCGCTCGGCACGTCAGGCGTCATCTTCCGCGTCACCGACAATTTTGCGCCCGCCCCTAGCTCGGCCGTGCACGCGTTCTGCCATGCGCTGCCCGGTCTCTGGCACCAGATGGGCGTGATGCTGTCGGCCGCCGCGTCGCTGGCCTGGCTCTCGGGCGTGATGGCAACGCCCACGGCCGCGCTGCTCGCCCCGCTCGGCGACACCGTCGCCGGACCATCTCAGGTCAAGTTTCTTCCTTATCTCGACGGCGAGCGCACGCCGCATAACGATGCCACCGCGAGCGGCGCCTTCGTCGGCCTGCGCGGCGCCACCGGGCGCGACGCCATGGTACAGGCTGTGCTCGAAGGTGTTGCCTATGCCGCGCGCGACAATCTCGCTGCGCTCGGCAGTGCCAGCTCGGCGATTACAGAAGTCGATCTCGTCGGCGGCGGCTCGCGCTCGGCGTTGTGGGCGCAGATCTGCGCCGACGTGCTTGGCATTCCCGTGCACCGCGTCGAGGAGGGCGAAGTCGGCGCAGCCCTTGGGGCTGCGCGGCTCGGCCGGCTCGCTGCCACGGGCGAAAATCCCGCGCAGGTCTGCACGCGCCCGCGCCGGCTTGCGACATTCACACCCGACCCATCGCACACTGCGGCCTATGACGAGGCCTACCGGCAGTGGCGAAAACTCTATCCCGCGCTGAAGGAGTTCTCCCAGTGAACGCGTTACCAAAATTCTTCGGCGCAGCCGATCCGGTCGCCTATGGCGGCACGGCCTCCAAAAATCCGCTGGCCTTCCGCTGGTACGACAAGGACCGCATTATCAACGGCAAGCGGCTCGAGGATCACTTGCGCTTCGCGGTCTGCTACTGGCATTCGTTCTGCTGGCCCGGCGGCGATCCCTTCGGCGGCGAGACGTTTATGCGTCCCTGGCATCACGGCACCGATGCGATGGCGATGGCGCGCGCCAAGGCCGACATCGCCTTCGAGCTGTTCCGCCTGTTGGATGTGCCCTTCTTCACCTTCCATGACGTCGATGCGGCGCCGGAAGGCGCGACGCTCGCCGAATCCGTCGCCAACCTCAACGCGATCGGCGACATCTTCGAGAAGAAGATGGCCTCGTCAAAGGTGCGGTTGCTCTGGGGCACCGCGAACCTGTTCACGCATCGCCGCTACATGGCGGGTGCGGCGACCAATCCCGATCCTGACATTTTCACCTATGCCGCCGGCCAGGTCCGCGCCGCGCTCGAGGTGACGAACCGGCTCGGCGGGCAGAACTACGTGCTGTGGGGCGGCCGCGAAGGCTACGAGACCTTGCTCAACACCGATCTCAAGCGCGAGCTCGACCAGCTCGGCCGCTTCGTCTCCCTCGTCGTCGAGCACAAGCACAAGATCGGCTTCAAGGGCCCGCTCTTGATCGAGCCCAAGCCGAAGGAGCCGACCAAGCATCAATATGATTTCGACGTCGCCACCTGCTACGGCTTCTTGCAACGCTATGACCTGCTCGATGACGTCAAGCTCAACATCGAGCAGAACCACGCCATCCTGGCCGGTCACTCGTTCCAGCACGAGGTGGCATTGGCACAGGCGCTCGGCGTGTTCGGCTCGCTCGACATCAATCGCGGTGACGATCTGCTGGGCTGGGACACCGACCAGTTCGCCATGAACGTGCCGGAGCTGGCGCTGGTGTTTCACGATATGCTGAAGGCGGGCGGTTTCACTACCGGCGGTCTCAATTTCGATGCGAAGATCAGGCGTCAATCGATCGACCCGGACGATCTGATCCATGCCCATGTCGGTTCGATGGATGCCTGCGCCCGCGGGCTGCTGGCCGCGGCCGACATGCTCGACGCCGAGGCGCTGACCAGGCCGGTCGCTGACCGCTATGCCGGTTGGGCCGGAGCCGAGGGCCAGGCGATCATGGCAGGGCAGCGCTCGCTCGCCGATCTCGCCGATCGCGCGCTGGCCTCCGGCTTCGATCCGCAGCCGCGGTCTGGCCGTCAGGAATATCTCGAATCCATCGTCAACCGGTACGTCTGAGCGAGGCCGAGAATGACAACTACCCAAGCAAGCGGCCAGCCGGTTCTGCAACTGACCGGGATCGGCAAGGAGTTCGGCGCGATCCGCGCACTGCACGGCGTCGACATGCATGTGATGCCCGGCGAAGTCGTCGGCCTGATGGGCGACAACGGCGCGGGCAAGTCCACGCTGGTGAAGATCATCGCCGGCAATTTCCGCCCGACCCACGGCGAGATCCGTTTCGACGGCAACGCCGTCCATTTCCATCGTCCGATCGACGCCCGCGCCGTCGGCATCGAGGTCGTCTATCAGGACCTCGCGCTGGCCGACAATCTGACCGCCGCGGCCAACGTCTTCCTCGGCCGCGAGCTCAAGCGCAAATACGGCCCGATCTCATTGCTCGATCACAAGGCGATGGCCTCGCGCGCGCTGGAGCTGTTCGGCGAGCTGCGCTCGGAAACGCGGCCGCATGATCTGGTCAAGCAGATGTCCGGCGGCCAGCGCCAGGCGGTGGCGATCGCGCGCACGCGCCTGTCCAACGCAAAGCTCGTGATGATGGACGAGCCGACCGCCGCGATCTCCGTGCGCCAGGTCGAGCAGGTGCTGAGCCTGATTCACCGGCTGAAGGAGCAGGGCGTCGCCGTGATGCTGATCTCCCACCGCATGCCCGACGTGTTCGCGGTCTGCGACCGTGTCGTCGTGATGCGGCGCGGAGAGAAGCGCGCAGACAAGCCGATCGCGAATACCAGTCCCGAGGAAGTCACTGCCCTCATCACCGGCGCGAAGGAGGCGGCGTGATGTCCGTTCCCATGGAAACCCCGATCTCCTTCACCAATGTCGGCCGCACCAAATGGTGGCAGCGTGGCATCTTTGCCTCGCAGACCGGCTACGTGCTGGCGGCGCTCGTGGTGCTGATGATCATCATGCATTTTGCCAGCCCCTATTTCTTCACGCAGGGCAACATGCAGAACGTGGCCAAGAACTTTTCCTTCATCGCCATTGCCACGCTCGGAATCACCTTCGTCATCATCACCGGCGGTATCGATCTCTCGGTCGGCTCGATGATGTGTTTTTCCGCGATGATCACCTCCATGGTCATGGTTGAGCTGTCGGCGCCGGGATCGCCGTTCGTCCACATGGCCGCCGACGGCAAGACCGTTCTCGCCAATGTGCCTGGATTGATCCTCGTGATCTCGGTGCTTGCGGGGCTCGGCGCCGCGTTGGTCGTCGGGCTCGTCAACGGCTTCTGCATTGCGATGCTCGGGCTGTCGCCCTTCGTCACCACGCTCGGTATGCTCTCGATCGTGCGCGGTCTCGCTTATGTCGTCTCGAACGGGCGCGGCAGTTTTCCGGGCGGGCCCGATGCCGATTATTTCTACGCGCTGACCTCGGGCGACGTGCTCGGCGTGCCCGCGCCCTTCATCTATCTGGTGATCCTCGCCGCCGTGATGGCGGTCGTGCTGCATCACTCGAGCTTTGGCCGCCACGTCTTTGCGCTCGGCGGCAACGAGAAGGCCGCCGAATTGACCGGCATCTCGGTCGTGCGCGTGAAGATCGAGGTCTACGTGATCTGCGCGCTCGCCGCGGGGCTTCAGGGCATCATCATCTCCGGCTGGCTGGGTTCGGCGCCGGCGAACATGGCGACGTCCTACGAGCTCAACGTGATCGCGGCCGCCGTCATCGGCGGCGCCAATCTCGCCGGCGGCATCGGCGGTCCGCTCGGGGCCATCGTCGGCTGCGTGCTGCTCGAGGTGATCCGCAACGGCCTCGTGCTCGCGCAGGTCAACTCCTACTGGCAGCAGACGCTGGTGGGCGTGATCATCATCCTGGCCGTGCTGGTGGACCGCATCCGGTCGCGCATGACTTAAGAGCATGATCCGGACCCGGAGGGCCGCGTTAGCGCAAAGTGTGAAGCGGTTTTCCGAAAAGATCATGCTCCAACAAAGACCTGAAGCGCATCGCGCTTCAGAAGGGTTACTCCGGACGGACAACGAAAGATCGTCTATCCGCCGGCCGGAGCATCACATCACAAAAGGATAGGCAACAATGTGTGGAGGGATAGAATGAAGAAGCTTCTGTTGGCCGGCATCACCATCGCAATGATGGCGACCCCGGCATTTGCCCAGACTTACAAGTTCGCGGTCGTGCCCAAGGCGATGAACAATCCGTTCTTCGACGTGGCGCGTGACGGCTGCCTGAAGCGAGCCAAGGAACTCGGCAACGTCGAGTGCATCTACAAGGGGCCGATCGAGCACGAGCCGGCGACGCAGGCGCAGATCATCCAGGACTTCATCACCCAGAAGGTGGATGGGCTCGCGATCTCAGTGGCCGACGTCGCGGCGATGACCAAGTCGATCGACGCAGCGACGGCGGCCGGCATTCCCGTCATCACGTTCGACGCGGACGCGCCGGGCTCCAAGCGGCTCTCCTATATCGGCACCAACAACAAGGACTTCGGCCTCGCGCTCGGCAAGCAGTTGCGCGAGCTCCGGCCCGACGGCGGCAAGTACGCCATGGTCTCCGGCGGCCCCGGTGCGAAGAACCTTGCGGAACGTGTCGATGGTGTCCGCGAAGCGCTCAAGGGCTCGAAGTGGGTCGAGGTCCAGGGTTCGCCGACCTTCTGCAACGACGATTCCGCGCTCGCGGTTCAGCAGATGTCGGACCTGCGCACCGCAACGCCGGACCTCGCCGCGATCGTCCCGGTCGGCGGCTGGCCGATGTTCGCGCCTGAGGGCTACAAGGCCTTCGTGAACAAGAACAAGAAGGATATCGACGCCGGCAAGTTCACGCTCGTCGTCGCCGATACGCTGAAGATGCAGCTCGAGCTGCTGCGCGACGGCTACTCCAACGCGCTCACCGGCCAGCGCCCGTTCGAAATGGGCGAGAAGTCGATGGACACGTTGCTCGCGATCAAGAAGGGCCAGAAGGTTCCGGAAACGATCTATACCGGTCTCGACCTCGTGACGAAGGACAACGTCGCGAAACTGTTGAAGTAGCGACGTCAAAGCAGGGACGTCACCCAGCCCCGACGTTCCTGCCGTGGCAACCCTCTCCCCTTGTGGGAGAGGGTGGCTTCGCGTAGCGAAGCCGGGTGAGGGGTCTCTCTCCGCGAGTCCATGCCGCTGTGAATCGTGGAGACGACCCCTCATCCGGTGCTTCTCTCGGGGGGGGATAGATAATCTCTCCAAGATTGTAGGATATTGAAGAAAATATTTCCAAAAGGTCATCAGCGCGGCTTGTTGTAGCGTGTAGCGCTACACGATACAGTTCTCCACTGTCGATTCGAGCCTGTTGGAGGACTTGTCCTGATGGTCGCGCACGAAGATGCCCCGCACCCCGGAACACGTATCAAGACGGAAGTCATTCCGGCCGGAATGTCAGTTACGAAGGCCGCTCAGCTAATGGGCGTGGGCCGCCCGGCGCTGTCGAACCTGCTCAATGGCAATGCCGCTTTGTCCGCTGATATGGCAGCGCGCTTAGAGAAAGCATTCAACTATCCCCGCAAGGACTTGATGGCCATGCAGGCGAGGTACGAAGAGGCGCAAGCGAAGCAGATCGCCTCTCCCACTGAAGCCAAGGCATACGTACCACCTTTCCTATCGATCAAGGCCAACGACGTCGAGGGTTGGGCCACGCACAACATACCGGCGCGTAGCCGCTTGGCGGTCTTCTTGCGTACATTGATACACTCGACAGGCATCCGGCTCACAAGGGTAGATTTTCCGGGCAACGACGATGCTGAACGCCCGGGGTGGGATGGACTCTCGGAAGCGAGCGAAGGAGCGCCTTGGGTCCCTGTGGGACGTTCCGGCTGGGAGTTCGGCGTAAACGAGGACCCCCGGGCCAAGGCTGAGGGAGATTTCGATAAGAGCGTCAAAGCTCATGGCAAGGACGAGCGAGACGAAATCACGTTCATTTTCGTCACACCTCGCCGCTGGGCTGGAAAGGCCGCTTGGGTTAAGGCGAAGCAGGCGAAAGGCCTCTGGAAGGAGGTTCGCGCCTACGACGCCAGCGACCTTGAGCAATGGCTAGAGCAGTCCCTTCCCGGACAGGCTTGGTTCGCCAACGAGACGAAGCGGGTCTCCGCGCAGCACGTTCGTTCGCTCGACAAGTGCTGGACCGATTGGGCCGATGTTTCGACTCCCCCTCTAACGGGCGCGCTGTTTACCTCGGCCATCGAGGCGACCAAGCGCACGATGCTTTCGCGCCTGACTAAGCCACCCGTGGGACCGATCCTGATCGCTGCTGACTCGACCGACGAGGCGCTCGCATTTCTCGCCCAACTGCTTAGCGAGCGTGGCGGCGAAGAGCTCGCTTTATATCGCGACCGCGTTCTAGTGTTCGACAAGCCCGGTGTTCTCCCGCGCTTGGCAGCAGGAGCGCAGGCCTTCATTCCGGTTGTGTTTACACGAGACGTCGAACGCGAACTGGCCCCTTATGCCAACGCAATGCACTGCATTGTGGTCTATCCGCGCAACGCTGTGACTACCAAGCCTGATATTGTTCTCGAACCGGCGAATTACGACACGTTCAACAAGGCACTCGAAGCCATGGGCAAGGACCGCGATGAGACCTCGCGCCTCGCGAATGCTTCGGGACGGTCTCTGACCGTTTTGCGGCGTCAACTTTCGACGGTGCCTGCGGTGCAGACGCCAGAATGGGCGGCGGACCGACCGACAGCGTCGAAGCTCGTGCCCTTCCTATTCGTCGGTGCATGGAACATCAAGAATGAGACGGATAGGGAGGGCTTATCGCTCTTGGCCGGAGGCAGGCCCTACGAAGACCTCGAAAAAGAATGCCAAATCCTAGCTCAATTGAACGACGCGCCGATTTGGTCGCTAGGCACCTATAGAGGCGTAATATCGAAAATCGATCTGCTGTACGCCGTCGCTCAAGCAGTAACACCTGAGGACTTGAGTCGCTATTTCTCCATGGCGCGGATGGTCCTTGGGGAAGACGATCCGGCGCTCGATCTGGAAGAGGATCAACGCTGGGCTGCATCCATCCACGGAAAGGTACGTGAATTTTCCTCCGCTTTCCGCGCAGGCATCTCGGAGACTTTGGTTTTGCTGGCCGTACATGGCAGGCACTTGTTCAAGAGCCACCTTGGCGTTGACACCGAGTTCGAGGTGGTCCGCGTTGTTCGCGATCTACTCCCGACGCCGCTGACCACGCGGATACTGGAAGCCAACGACAGAGACCTTCCTACCTACGCAGAAGCAGCTCCTGACGAGTTCCTTACGATCATTGAGCGCGATCTCCGGTCTGCGGAGCCTGCGGTGTTTGGTCTTCTACGTCCCGTGGATGCAGGTGTGTTCGGACATAGTCCTACCCGCACGGGTCTGCTGTGGGCGTTGGAGGGCCTGTCGTGGAGCCCCGTGACGTTGCCTCGTGCCGCCAACATCCTCGCCCAGCTCTCCCAGATTGAGATCAACGATAATTGGGTCAATAAGCCGGTGCATTCATTGGAATCAGTATTCCGAGCTTGGATGCCGCAGACAGCCGCAAACGCGCGAGAGCGAGTGGAGTTGATGAAGAAGCTGGCGCAAAAATTCCCGGACGTCGCGTGGAAAATTTGTGTCGCGCAGTTCAGCAGGCACGGCCGCGTTGGTGACTACAGTCACAAGCCGCGTTGGCGTCCAGACGGGTATGGGTTCGGCGAACCATTCCCGACGCGGGGACCGATCAATGAGTTTGTACGCGAGATGATCGAGATGGCGCTGAGCTGGGAAAATCATTCGCTCGGAATGCTGTGCGACTTGGTGGATCGTCTTCCGGGTCTGACCGAGGCCGACCAGAACCGCGTATGGGCGCTGATCCAAGCTTGGGCCAAAAACAGAGCTAGTGATGACGATAAGGCCGCCATGCGCGAAAAAATTCGGGTCGCGACCCTATCGCGACGTGCTGCGGTTCGCGCGAAGAAGGGCGGCGCTCCGTTGAACTTCGCTGTAGCGGGCAAGGCCGCGTACAAGGCGCTGGAACCGAGTGACCTCCTAAACAAGCATGCCTGGCTCTTTCGCAACACTTGGATCGAAGAATCTGCCGACGAGATCGAGGATATTGAAAGAGTCGACTACACCGCCCGTGAAGAGCGAATCCAGAACTTGAGAGCCGAGGCATTACGTGAAGTTCTAGAGCAGCGTGGGCTCGCCGCATTTCTGGAACTTGCCGAACGTGGAAATGCCGCATGGGTAATCGGAGTGGTCGCAGCTAGTGCCGTGCTGAGCCAACAAGAACTTCAAGAATTGCTCCTGCTCGCCCTCGGTCCGATCCTTGCTGGTAAGCAAGAGGCTCACGCCTACCGGAATGTTATCGGCGGCGCGCTGCGCACCTTTGTAGGAAATGGCGATAAACTAGAAGCGGTCATTACAGGCGTCGCGGGAGGATTGTCCGAAGACGAAATCGTTCCGCTGCTTGTTCTTGCGCCGTACGGTAGGAAGACTTGGGAGCTAGTTGAGAGGTTAAATGAAATAGCTCAGGCCAAGTATTGGAGCAGCGTTGCACCTTACTGGATTCACAACTCTGATTCAGAAAACAACCAAAGCGTTGAGCTGCTGTTGAAGGCGAACCGGCCGCGAGCCGCATTCTCATGCATTCAGTTGGAGCCGCACAAGCTTGATGCTCAGGTCCTTTTCAACCTCATGTCGGCGATGGCGCAGGGCGGCGAAGACCAACCGGGCCACTACTTGCTCGAGCACTATCACGTTGAAGAAGCATTCAAACACCTGAACGACAGCTCGACGCTGAGGCTCGACCAGAAGGCTGGTTTGGAATTTGCCTACATCGACGTGCTGGCACGCTCGTGGGATAGCCGGGATGGCTATGGCATTCCCAATCTCGAACGGTACGTTGAGGCGCACCCTGAACTCTTCGCTCAGGCAGTTTCTTGGGCCTACAAGCGGAAGGACGGTGCGCCTGATCCAGCCGAGACGGAGGTCTCGCCAGATCGCATCAAGACTATGGCTGAGCGGGGTTATAAGCTATTGGACGCACTTGAGCGAACTCCGGGCCATAACGACCTCGGTGAATTGCAGACAGATCGCCTTGCAAAGTGGATCGCGACCGTCCGTCAACAGTGTGCGGAAGCAGGCAGAGCAAAGGTTGCCGACATCTGCATTGGCAAAGTGCTGTCGCACGCGGCGGTCGGCAAGGACGGCGTGTGGCCGTGTGAGCCGGTGCGCGATGTCATGGAGGACATCCAATCCGAGCCGATGATGAATGGCACACACACCGGAGTGTACAATTCACGCGGCGTTCACTTTCGTGGTGAAGGCGGTGATCAGGAACGCGATCTGGCAGAGAAATACCGGAGGTGGGGAGTCGCACTTCAGATTTCGCACCCCTTCGTGTCCTCGCGGCTTTTGATGGCGCTGGCCAATACCTATGATCACGAAGCCAGCCGGGAAGATACAGCGGCGGGGATTAGGCGTCGCATGCGATAGAGAAATCACCATGGCCGAAGGCGATCCCATCCGCATTATTCCTCACCGTGGCGTAGACGATGACTGCGGGAGCTTTGAGGTGTGGTTCGCAGACGGACGGAAGTCAGTCCGGTTCTTTTGGGACAACCTTGTCTCGCGACGACTGAACCCCAACACCGGCAAACGATCAGACGCAATCGAGAAAGCCACGGCGCTGGCGAGGGCCGAGATAGACAAGCTGGACAACCCGGACGCATGAGTTACCCGAGTGACATCGAATTCTGGCTTCCGCCCGAGGTGCGTCCGCTAGTCGACGCCCGGATCGCGGTTCGCGATTATTATCGCCGCAAGGGTCTGAATCTAGAATTCTCGTTCGACGGCAACTTGGTCGGTGATTTAGGCGAGGCTTGCGCCGTCGAGGAATACGGCATGAAACTCGTCTATACTCGTTCGACGGCGGGGTTCGACGGCCGCACGCCGGACGGAAAGCAGACTATTCAGGTTAAGGCCAAGGGCCCCTCCACCAAGACAATCGCATTCAGCTACTCGGAAGTACACGCCGATCACCTACTCGTCCTTGAACTGGATTTTGATCGCGGCACGGGCCGCGCTGTCTACAACGGTCCGGAACGCTATGTGCGAGAGTTCCTGCCCAAAGAACCGTGGAAGGGTCAGAAGCAAGTCCGCCTTTCGCAACTTCGACAGGCAGCGGCACGGGTTCGCGATGACGAGCGTCTTCCGATGGTTGGGCCCGCCGGGTCTATGACAGGCTGACGTGTTGCTGGTCCCAAACCGGCTCCACGCCAACAAGATTTCTGTTTTTTGCACCGGCCATACACTCAGATGTGGACCGCTTGGGTATTGCTAGGCTATTTCCTGTGTTGACTTTCCCACAAGGGAAGAAGGACGACAGCCCGCAAGGTGAAAAAGATGAAAAAGGCGCGGCTTGCCAACAACCTCGACGTCACCAGAATCGGCCTCGGCTCAGCACCGCTCGGCGGCCTGTTCTCGGCCGTCAGCGATGCCGACGCAGAAGCCACCATCGAACGTGCCTGGTCACTCGGCGTCCGCTTCTTCGACACCGCGCCGCTCTATGGCTTCGGCCTCGCCGAGCGTCGTCTCGGCGCCTTCCTGCGCCAGCAGAAGCGCGACACCTTCGCGATCTCGACCAAGGTCGGCCGCCTGCTGCGCCCGGATGCCTCCTCAGTGGAGGACGATCACTACAAGGGCGCGCCGGCACTGCGGCCGCAATTCGATTTCAGCTATGACGGCGTGATGCGCTCGGTGGAAGAGAGCCTCGAGCGTCTCGGGCTCGACCGCGTCGACGTACTCCTCGTGCACGATCCCGACGATCATTATGACGCGGCCGTCAGCGGCGCCTTCCGCGCGCTGATAAAACTGCGCGACGACGGCACGGTGAAGGCGATCGGCTCCGGCATGAACCAGTCGGAAATGCTCACGCGTTTCGCGGAAGCCGTGCCGGTCGATTGCTTCCTGCTTGCCGGCCGCTACACGCTGCTCGACCAGGGCGCGCTATCAGCGCTGTTTCCGATCTGCCGCGCCAAGAACATCGGCATTCTGCTCGGCGGCATCTACAACAGCGGCATCCTGGCCGATCCGCACACCAGCGCAAAGTTCAACTATCAGGACGCCGACGCCGCGCTGGTCGCGCGCGCCTTGGAGCTGGAGGCGCTGTGCCAGAAGCACGGCACCGAGCTCAAGGCCGCGGCGGTGCAGTTTTGCATGGCGCATCCGGCGGTGACCGTCGCCGTGCAGGGTGCGCGCACGGCGGCTGAAGTCTCGGAGAACATCGCAATGGCGGAGCTGCCGGTGCCGCAAGCGTTCTGGCAGGAGCTGCGCGCGCGCAGGCTTGTGGATGCGAACGCGCCGCTGCCGGGCGGAGCCTGACATGATCATCGACGGCCATCAGCATTTTTGGGATCCCGCGCGCGCCGACTATCCCTGGATGGAAGCTCCCGAGCTCGCGCCGATCCGCCGCGCCTTTGCACCCGCCGATCTCGCACCATTGCTGCGCGCCGAGGGCATCGATGCCAGCATTTTGGTGCAATGCCGCTCGTCGATCGCCGAGACCGAAGAGTTCTTGCGCCTCGCCGATGCCACGCCCTTCGTCGTCGGCGTCGTCGGTTGGGCGGATCTCACGGATGCGGCCCTCGACGAAACGCTCGGCCAGCTCCGCGATTCACCCGGCGGCGCAAAGCTGGTCGGCATCCGTCACCAGGTGCACGACGAGGCCGATCCCGACTGGCTGCTGCGCGAGGACGTGCAGCGCGGCCTCACGGCCGTGTTCGCGCACGATCTCGCCTATGACCTGCTGGTCCGCACGCGCGAATTGCCGGCCGCGATCGCGACCGCGCAGGCCTTTCCGCAAGCACGCTTCGTGCTCGACCACGTCGCAAAGCCGCCGATTGCGACCGGTTTCAGCAAGGAATGGGCCGATCGGCTCGCAGCTTTGGCTGCTTGCGGCAATGTCTGGTGCAAGATCTCGGGGTTGGCCACCGAAGCGACGTGGGACGATTGGGACGCCGAGCGCCTGTTCCCGTACGTCGCGCACGCTGCAACATGCTTTGGCGAGGACCGCCTGATCTACGGTTCCGACTGGCCGGTATGCCTGCTCGCCGGCAGCTACGCCGAGATCAAGGCCGCGCTCGACACCTGCCTGACCAAACTCGGCGGAAAGGCGCGCGAAAAAGCGTTCGGCGGCAATGCGCAGCAGGCTTATCGCTTGCCGGCAGCGTGACGCATTTTTTGCGCCGTCTCGGCTTCCACATCGGCATGAAGCCGCCGATCCCCGCCTACTGTGCATGGGGTTGTTTTCTTCGACATGTGGAGCCAACCCGACCGTCATGCCCGGACATCCGCGTTCTTCGTGCCACAGGAAGGCCGTGGATGGCCGGGACAAGCCCGGCCATGACGATGCGGATAAAGCGTCACGCGCTCGCCGGCACCTGATCCAGGAAGCCCGTAATGCTCTTGATGCGGCCGTCGCTGAGCACGGCGAAGTCGGTGCCCTTGATCGGGCTGTCGACGCCATCGGGCCCTAATCCCCACGAGAAGCGCACGTGGTCGCCAAAGCCGTTGGGCTCGCCGATCAGCTTGAAGCGGAAGTCGGGGAAGCGCTGCTGCACGCCTGCGATCAGCGCATCGACGCCGGCGTGGCCGTCGCCCTTCATCAGCGGATCGACATAGCTCGCATCCGCGGTCCAGCCGCGGCTCAGCATGTCGCGCCGGCGGCTCTCGGTGCGCTCGTTCCAGAGGTCGATGTAGTTTTTGGCGATGGTCGTGATGTCGGTCATGTCGTGCTCCTTCGATTGCGGCCGGATGGTCTCGGCTGACGTCACTATCGAAGGTTCACGCGCGCTGATCGATTACCTCGGAGGTCATCAGCGCGCGTGACGTTTTCGTGAAGCTTACTTCGCCGCGACGACCATGATCTCGACGGTGTATTGCGGCGCCGCGAGCTTGGCTTCGACAGTGGCGCGCGCCGGCGTATTGCCGGGCGACACCCAGCCGTCCCACACCGCATTCATTTCCTGGAAGGTCTTCATGTCGGTGATGTAGATCGTCGCCGAGAGAAGTTTCGACTTGTCGGTGCCGGCCTTGGCGAGATGGCCGTCGATGGTCTTGAGGATATCCTGGGTCTGCTTCGTCACGCTCTCGCCGGCGGCGTTGCTGGCGACGACACCGGCCAGATAGACGGTGTTGCCGTGGACGACGACCTGGCTCATGCGCGGGCCGGTTTCGAAACGCTGGATGCTCATAGGGATCTCCTGATTGAATGGCGGCCCTGTCTAGCGCAGCACTTCGCCCTCCGCCACCCCGTCCGCGCGCAGATGTGGGCTACGGAAATTTGCTGAAAAACGCCCAGATCGTCTCGGCGCCGTCGATGTCGCCGTTCTGCGGCCCGAGCAGGCTTGCGGCGAGCTTCGGGAAATGCGCGTCGGGAAAATGTCCGGGCATGCGGTGGCCGCCATTGTTGATGCGGTACAGCACCACGTCGCGGCCCGTCGGGCATTGCGACTCGATCCGCGTCACCGTGGATTGATCGGCGGGATTGCGGTCGGGAAGGTCGGTGATCGCGGCATCGCGCGCCTCGCAGCCATTGAGCTTGCGCCAGAACGCGAGCGTCTTCTCGGATGACCAGAAGCCGTCCGCGGCAAAATAGCTGGTGCTGCGGCCGCCCTCGTAGGGGATCAAGGGATCGACGGTGCCGTTCATCAGCAGCATCGGCAGCGGGCGCGACGGATGGCAGTTCGCCGCCGATTCATCCGTGAGGTTCATGACCACGCTCGCGGCCGCCGCGAACAAATCGGCCCGCGCGCAGACCAGCGTCATCGTCATGGCGCCGCCATTGGAGATGCCGGTGACATAAACCCGCTTCGGATCCGCGATGCCGTCGGCCACGAGCTTTTCGACCAGCTTGACGATGAACGCGACGTCGTCGGTGCCTTCGGGCGGACCGTTGCCGGCGCGGCGCGCGTTGGGGCGGGAATCGGCCCAGGCATTGTTCAGCCCGTCCGGATAGGCCACGGCAAACCCATCGCGCTTTGCGAACAGCGGCCACGCGGTGCGCGTCACCATATCCGCCCCGCGCTGCGTCTTGCCATGCAGCGCGATCACCAGCGGTGCGGGCTTTGAGGCCGGCGGCTGCACGATGTAGGCCCGCGCCACGCCGTTGACGTCGATCGTGTCGGCGTGCGCAAGCGAGACGGTGAAGGCCGTCGCCGCAATCGTCGCGATGCGCAACAGCCGCATCATACTCAGACCGCCTTCGCCGCCGCGCGGCCGGCGTTGCGCCCCGAGAACAGGCAGCCGCCGAGGAACGTGCCTTCGAGCGAGCGATAGCCATGCACGCCGCCGCCGCCGAAGCCGGCGGCCTCGCCGACTGCGTAGAGCCCGGGAATGAGCTGGCCGCTCTGCCCGAACACGCGGGAGTCGAGATCGGTCTCGAAACCGCCGAGCGTCTTGCGCGTCAAAATGTTGAGCTTGACCGCGATCAGCGGCCCGTGCGCGGGATCGAGGATACGGTGCGGGGAGGCGGTGCGGATCAGCTTGTCGCCGATATAGCGGCGCGCATTGTGGATGTTCATCACCTGCGCGTCCTTGACGTAAGGATTTGCGATCTCGCGATCACGCGCCTCGATCTGGGCTTTGATGTGATCGAGCTTCAACAGATCGCTGCCGGCGAGCTTGTTCATGGCGGCCACGAGGTCGTCGAGCTTGTCACGCACGATGAAGTCGACGCCGTGCTGCTTGAAGGCTTCCACCGGCGCCGGCGCGCCCTTGTTGGTGGCGCGCTTCACCGTCATGCGCCAGCTCTTGCCCGTCAGGTCCGGATTCTGCTCGGAGCCGGACAGCGCAAACTCCTTCTTGATGATGCTCTGCGTCAGGATGAACCAGGAATAATCGTAGCCCGTCGACATGATGTATTTGAGCTGGCCGAGCGTGTCGGAGCCGGGAAACAGCGGCACCGGCAGCCGTGCGCCCGTGGCGTCGAACCACATCGATGAGGGGCCGGGCAGGATGCGGATGCCGTGGCGTGGCCAGATCGGTGACCAGTTCTGGATGCCCTCGACGTAGTGCCACATGCGGTCGCGGTTGATCAGCCGCGCGCCTGCGCTTTCCGTGATGCCGATCATGCGGCCGTCAACATGCTCGGGTACGCCTGAAATCATGAACTTTGGCGGCGTGCCGAGGCGCTGCGGCCAGTTCTGCCGCACCAGGTCATGATTGCCGCCGATGCCGCCGGAGGCGACGATCACGGCCTGCGCCTTCAATGCGAAGCTGCCGACTTCCTTGCGCGAGGAGCTCTTGCCACGCTCGATCGGATCGGGCTCGAGGATCGTGCCACTTACGCCATCGACCGTGCCGTTGGTGATCGAGAGCGCGTCGACGCGATGGCGGCACTTGAAGATCAACTTTCCACTTTTCGCCGCCTCACGCGCGCGGCGTTCGAACGGTTCGACGATGCCGGGGCCGGTGCCCCAGGTGACGTGGAAGCGCGGTACCGAATTGCCGTGGCCCATCGCGTCATAACCGCCGCGCTCGGCCCAGCCGACCACCGGAAAGATGCGATGCCCCATCGCACGCAGCCAGGATCGCTTCTCGCCGGCGGCAAAGCCGACATAGGCCTCGGCCCATTTGCGCGGCCAGTGATCCTCCTCGCGATCGAAGCCGGCGGTGCCGAGCCAGTCCTGCATCGCGAGGTCGAAGGAGTCCTTGATGCCGAGCCGGCGCTGCTCCGGCGAATCGACCAGAAACAGTCCGCCGAACGACCAGAACGCCTGCCCGCCGATCGACTGCTCGCCTTCCTGGTCGACCACGATCACGCGCTTGCCGGCATCGGCAATCTCGGTTGCGGCAACCAGCCCAGCCAGTCCCGCGCCGACGACGATGACGTCAGCCTGCTCAGCCATGATGTCCTCCCCCTGTAGTTCCACGGATAGAAACCCGTGGTGTCGGCCAAGATCAAGGCCGTGGCGCGTAAGACTTCGTTAACTTGTTCCACTTTGGGACCAGGACGGACCAAGTGCAGCGCGCGCGCAACACTGGATTTGAATTTGTTTTGAGCGAGCCCGCGCGCCTAGACAAAATCGCAGTTACGACCGACGCTAGCCTCCGTCTTGCATCACTTGACACACTCAGATTCGGTTCGACTTTGGGGCGGCGGGATATGAAGGTTCTGACGGGGCTACTCGCGGCAATTCTTCTGTTCGCGGGTGTGGGGGCCAGTCACGCAGTGGTTCGCATCGCCGATGACCGCGGCGGCCGGATCGGAACCTATGTCGACAAATATCAGGACCTGCGCAACTCCGGCGAGACCGTGATCATCGACGGCCTCTGCGCATCGGCCTGCACCATCGTGCTCGGTGCCATCCCCTCTGACCGCATCTGCGTAACCTCGAGCGCGACGCTCGGCTTCCACGCCGCCTGGGATTTCGGTGCCAACGGCCGCGCGGTGACCAATCCCGAAGCCACCCACATGCTGTATTCGATGTATCCCTCGCAGGTGAAGCGCTGGATCGCGCACCGCGGCGGACTAACCCCGCGCATGCTCTTCCTGAAGGGCAAGCAGCTCCAGTCCATGTACAAGCCCTGCTACCTGGACGCGCAGGCCTCGACCAACAAGCCGTCGCGCCGACCTCTCCCACAGACGGAAGCGGTGGAGTCCGCCAGGGGCCAGGCGCTTCACTGACGTCGACGTGATTTGAGCCTTTAACCGGCTTTTTGGCCTGCCTGCGGCGCTTGCCCGCGGGCGGGCCAAAGCTTATCTGGAGGTCATGGAACCGGGTCGCTTTCGCACCCGTCATTGTCATGGCTCAACCCTTGTCCCAAGCGCATCCGATATCCGAGCAAGAGCAGGCCTCCGGCAGGGCATCGTCGTTGCCGGTGATGGTCGCCTCTGGGGTTGCGGGCCTGGTGCTGGTCGCAACACTTGCGCTGTGGTTCCACTACGGCACCCAGGTGTTCTTTGAAATGATCAGGACCGGCCTTTCGGCCTGCTTCTGACCCGCGCAACAGGAAGTATTTACCGACATGAGCCGGACCGCCCGCCCGCTGGTGATCGCAACCGCCTTCGCCGCAAGCCTCGTCGTCGGGTTGCTCCTGATGTTCTGGGCCATGGGCGGCGTGAGCAAGGTGGCGCAGCCGGCCGCGATCGGCGGGCCCTTCCAGCTCACCGACCAGAACGGCAAGACCGTCACCGACAAGGACTTGAAGGGCAAGCCGACCCTGATCTTCTTCGGCTATACCCATTGCCCCGACGTCTGCCCGACCTCGCTGTTCGAGATCTCCGAGGTGATGCGGGCGCTCGGCAAGGATGCGGGCCGCGTCAATGCGGTCTTCATGTCGGTTGATCCCGAGCGCGACACACCGGCGATCATGAAGGACTATCTGTCGAGTTTCGATCCGCATCTGGAAGGCCTCTCCGGCGATCCGGCCGAGGTGGAGAAGGTGATCAAGTCCTACCGGGTCTATGCCAAGAAGATCCCGGGCAAGGACGGCGACTACACCATGGATCACACCGCGCTGATCTATCTGATGGACCGCGAGGGCCGGTTCGTCTCGCCCTTCAACCTGAAGCGGACCCCCGAGGACGCCGCTGCGGATCTGAAGCGGTATCTCTGACGCCTGAGGACGGGGCCGAAACGGCGCTCGCGTTCCCGGCCGGATGGTCTATAAGGCCATCCAATTCCAACGAAATCCCGTTAATCTTTGCCGATGGCCCCTTCGCAGGTGAAATCGTCCCGAATCCTCCGTTTCCTGGCCACGCTCGCGGCTGGTGCTTGCCTGCTCGCGGCCGTCCCGAGCGCCCAGGCGCAGCAGACCACCCCGCCCAAGGCTGGGGCAAAACCGGCCGAGGCGGTCACCCCGACCGCGCCGCAGGCGGCCCCCCAGGCCGTACCCGGCTTCTGGGACCCGCGCCGGCGGCCGGAGCGGCCGGACCTGTCGCGCCTGACGGTGATCCGCTTCCTGACCGAGACCGACTATCCGCCGTTCAACTACACCGGCGCCGATGGCAACCCGGCCGGCTTCAACGTCGATCTTGCGCGCGCGCTCTGCGAGGAGATCAAGGTGACCTGCACCGTGCAGATGCGCCGCTTCGAGACGCTGATGGATGCGCTCGCCTCGAACCGGGGCGATGCCATCATCGCCTCCATGGCGGTCAGTCCGCAGCTCCGCGCGCGCGCCGATTTCACCGATCCCTATTACCGCGTGCCGGCGCGCTTCGTGTCGCGCAAGGACGCCGTGATGCCGGAAATCCGGCCCGAATATCTCGAGGGCAAGAAGGTCGGCGTGATCGCGGGCTCGGCGCATGAAGCCTACCTCAAGGCGATGTTCACCGACGCCGAGCTGCATCCCTATCCCAACGACGATGCGATGCGCACGGGCCTGCGCCGCGGCGAGGTCGATTTCATCTTCGGCGACGCGATCTCGCTCGCGTTCTGGATCAACGGCACGGATTCCGGCGATTGCTGTGCCTTCTCCGGCGGCCCCTTCGTCGAGAGCCGCTTCTTCGGCGAAGGCATCGGCATCGCCGTGCGCAAGGGCAACGACCTGCTGCGCCAGGCCCTGAACTGGGCGTTGTTCCGGGTCTGGGAAAAAGGCCGCTACACGGATCTGTGGCTGCGCTATTTCTCGGTGAGCCCGTTTTAGATTTCTTCGCCTCTCCCCGCGTGCGGGGAGAGGCCGGATTGCATCGAAGATGCCATCCGGGTGAGGGGGACTCTCCGCGAGTCCGACTCTCACCGTATT
>NZ_PPPT01000070.1 GCF_006483445.1 Bradyrhizobium guangdongense
CGTCGAGCGCATCGTCGACGGATTCAACCAGCAGCTCGAGCGACTCGACCACCGCAGAGATCCTCCAGCAATTCTTGCAGGCACTGCAGCAGTCGATGTCGTCGTCGAATTCCTACAGCGCGTCCGGCAATTCGAGTTCGTCGAGCAGCACACAGATCTCCGCGCTTCTCGTCGACTACAAGACCTGACCCGGCAGACCTGTTTCAGGCGACGCAGGTCGGCACGTTCCTCGCGAGTCCGGCACTTCTCCCAGGACGTGTGGAGTTCGCGGGGAACTGTGCATTTGTGCACTTAGCGACACAAAAAACATCGCGATGAAATTGCCGCAGCTTAGGAACCGAGCGTGCCCGCAGCGGTTCTCTCCGCACAAGTTTTCGACAAGGAGAGGACAACATGTTGATGAAATCGATCGCGGCCGGCATCGCCGGTTCCGCGCTGCTTGCGACCGTTGCTTTTGCCCAGTCGCCGCCCGCAGCGACGACCGACAAGGCGCCGGCCGCTTCCACCACGACAGCGACA
This sequence comes from Bradyrhizobium guangdongense, assembly GCF_006483445.1. GTDB lineage: Bacteria > Pseudomonadota > Alphaproteobacteria > Rhizobiales > Xanthobacteraceae > Bradyrhizobium > Bradyrhizobium guangdongense_A. The sequence continues at coordinate 520 of NZ_PPPT01000070.1, forward strand.
ACGACGTCCGCCTCCGGCGAATGGCGTGCATCGAAGCTGGTGGGTCTGAAGATCTACAACGACGCCAACGAAAGCGTCGGCTCGATCAACGATCTCCTGATGGACAAGAACGGCGACATCAAGATCGCGGTGATCGGCGTCGGCGGCTTCCTCGGCATGGGCGAGCATCTGGTCGCCGTGCCCTTTGACAAGCTGAAGTTCGTCAACGAGGCCGTTGCCTATACCGGTGCGGCCAACGCTCCGGCGAACCGTCCGGCGTCGACCACGACCACGGGAGCGGCGGCCGACCGTCCGACGACGATGAACGAGAAGACCACCACGACGACCACGACGTCGAAGTGGTATCCGGACCACGCCGTGTACAATGCGTCCAAGGATGAGCTGAAGAAGATGCCGGAGTTCAAGTACGACTAACGTCGTCCTGATCGGCTGAACGAAGCGCGCCCGGCTTTCGGCCGGGCGCGCTGTCGTGCGTCAGGCGCTGCCGCCCTTGAGCCGTTCGTTGCGCCGGCGCAGGCCTTCCATGGTGGCGAGCAGGATCACCGACACTGTCGTCAGGATCACCGCGGCCGCAGTGATGGTCGGGCTGATGTTCTCACGGATGCCGCTGAACATTTCGCGCGGCAGGGTGCGCTGCTCCGGTCCTGCCATGAACAGCACGATCACGACCTCGTCAAAGCTGGTTGCGAAGGCGAACAGCGCGCCCGA
>NZ_PPPT01000071.1 GCF_006483445.1 Bradyrhizobium guangdongense
CCTCACCCCAACCCTCTCCCCGCAAGCGGGGAGAGGGAGAAGAGTAGAGAGGGAGAAAAGCGCTCTTACTGGAATTGCGCCTTCTTATAGTAGCCGCTGTCAACCAGGATCTTTTCCCAATTGTCCTTGTAGACCACGACCGGCTTGAGCAGGTAGGACGGCACGGTCTTGACGCCGTTCTCGTAGGTCTTGGTGTCGTTGACGGTGACCGGCTTGCCGGCCAGCGAAGCATCGACCATGTCAGCGGTCACCTTGGCGAGATCGCGGGTGTCCTTGAAGATGGTCGAGTACTGATCGCCGCGCAGCATCGCCTTGATCGAGGGAACCTCGGCGTCCTGACCGCTGATGATCGGCATGGGCTGACCGGCACTGCCGTAGCCGACGCCCTTCAGCGACGAGATGATGCCGATCGAGAGGCCGTCATAGGGCGACAGCACGGCGTTGACCTTCTTGTTGCCGTAGTAGGCGCTGAGCAGATTGTCCATGCGGGCCTGCGCGGTAGCGCCGTCCCAGCGGAGCGTCGCGACCTTGTCCATGCCCATCTGGCCCGAAGCAACGACGAGCTTGCCGCTGTCGATGTAGGGCTTCAGCACGCTCATGGCGCCGTTGTAGAAGAAGTAGGCGTTGTTGTCGTCGGGCGAGCCGCCGAACAATTCGATGTTGAACGGACCCTTGCCGTCCTTAAGGCCGAGCCCTTGCACGATCGACTCCGCCTGGAGCACGCCGACCTGGAAGTTGTCGAAGGTCGCATAATAGTCGAGGTTCGGCGTGTTGCGGATCAAGCGGTCATAGGCGATCACGGTGACGCCCTTGGCCTTGGCTTGCTTCAGCACGTCGGACAGCGTGGTGCCGTCGATGGCGGCGATCACCAGCACCTTGGCGCCCTTGGTCACCATGTTCTCGACCTGCGAGAGCTGGTTCGGGATGTCATCCTCGGCGTACTGAAGGTCGGTCGCGTAGCCGCGCTCCTTCAGCACCTTGACCATGTTGTTGCCGTCGTCGATCCAGCGTGCGGACGACTTCGTCGGCATGGAAATGCCGACCGTGCCCTTGTCCTGCGCATTGGCGCCGCCGGACATGGCGAGCGTTGCGGCACCGGCGAATGCCAGCGCAAGAAATGTCGTCTTCAGTTTCGTCATGCTTCAACTCCCTGGGGTTTACGAAAGCTTCGTTGCAGTAAGTACGACGTGTGGTGGTCCTTGAACTTTCCTTGAACTCTTTCTTGGGTCTCCTATGCGAGCTTGACGTCGGGTTCCGCGCGACCGCGTGCGCCGGCCTCCAACAGAAAGGTGCAGCCGGCCTGCGGATCGGCGGCGCGCGCCGCCTCGTCCATATCCTGCCAGGCCGACGTGACGAGAACACGAGACAGGTCCGGCCCGACAAAGGCCGGACAGCTCGATTGCAAGGCGGGAACGCGCAGCGAGCGCAGGCGCTCGCCTTGCGGGCTGTAGACGTCGACGCAGCCGCCGCCCCAGCGCGCATTCCAGATCAGGCCGTCGGCATCGACCACCGAGCCGTCGATGCCGCCGATGCCGCGGTGGCGCACCAGCAGCTTCGGTTCACCGCGCGGCAATCCGGTCGCGGGATCGAGCGCCACCGAAAACAGCTCGTTGCGGCCGGTGTCGGCAAAGTAGCCGGTCGCTCCATCAGGCGAGAAGCAGATCGAGTTCGGAATGGTGATGCCGGGATAGAGCGTCGAAATCTCCCCGCGATGCAGCGCGTAGATCGCGCCGGCTAAAGGCTCCGCCTTCTTTCCCATCGTGCCGATCCAGAACGTGCCGGAGGGATGAACGCGGCAATCGTTGGAACGCGTGCGGGGATTGTCGGCTTCGAGCGGACGATAGAGCGTCATCGCGCCGTCGGCGACGCTGCGGATGTAGAGGCCGTCTTCCGCGACGATCAACTGCCGTTCGGCATCAATGCGTCCGAGCGCACTCGCCATGCGGCCGAGATTGTGGACCTTGAGAGAACCGCTGCCGAGACTCGCCTTGGAAAGTTTTGCCTCGTACAGCTTCGCCTCGCGAATGTCGAACCACCACGCCGTGTCCGTCGCCGGATCGTAAGTCGGCCCCTCGCCGAGATGGCAAGGCTCATCGCACAGGACTGATGTCGGCACCTGCTCGATCATGCCTGCACCCCGAAGCGATAGACCGTACGGTGCCGATAGACGCCGTCGGGCCGCAGGACAGGGCTCGGAAAGTCCGGCCGGTTCGGCGAATTCGGCCAGACCTGCGGCTCGAGGCAGATCGCGTCGGATTGTCGGTAGAGCTTGCCGCCCTTTCCGAGCACGGAGCCGTCGAGATAGTTGCCGGAATAGACCTGCAGGCCCGGCTGATCGGTCAAGAGCTCGAGCACGCGCCCCGAACGCGGCGCTTCCAGCCGCGCGGCGAGCTTCACGACACCGTCCTGCGCGAAGCAGAAATTGTGATCGTAGCCCTTGCCGTTGCGCAACTGCTCGTGGTTCTCGCGAATGCGCGCGCCGACCGGCGTCGCAACGCGGAAGTCGAACGGCGTGCCCTCGACCGGGTGCGGCGGCCCCGGCAGCGGAATGGCGGCGGGATCGATCGCAAGGAAGCGGTCTGACGTGAGCGTCAGCCGGTGATCGAGCGTGTTAAGGCCGGAGGTCGCGCCTTCCAGGTTGAAGAAGGCGTGATTGGTCAGATTGAGGACCGTCGGACGATCGGTTCGTGCTTCGAACTCCATCGAGAGTTCGGCGGGTCCGGTGACGCGGTAGGTCAGGCGTACCGACAGCCGGCCCGGATAATTCTCCTCACCATGTGCGCTGACATAGCTGAGCGTCACGGACGGCTCAGCACCATCTGCGATGTCGGCGATGTCCCACAGCTTGCGATCAAAGCCGTTTAGTCCGCCATGCAGCGCATTCGGGCCGTTATTGACCTCGAGCTGCACCGTGGTGCCATCAAGCGAGAACTGCCCATTGGCGATACGGTTGGCGTAGCGGCCAACGGTCGCGCCGAAGAATTTTCGCTCGGCGACATAGCCGGCGAGATCGTCATAGCCGAGGGTCACGTCCTCGCATTTGCCGTTCGCATCAGGCACCATCAGCGCCTGGATCGACGCGCCGAAATTGATGATGCGCGCCTCGAACCCGCCCTGTCCGCGCAAGACCACGCGCTGAACGGCGCGGCCGTCCGGCAGCCGTCCAAAAACATCTCCTGCGATGCGCGGCTCGGCCATGATCAATCCACGAAGGCTTCGACGATGATGCGCTTGCCGAGCATGAAGGCATCGGCAACGAGACGGAACGGCGACAAGTCGACGTCGGCGGCACCGGTCGCTGCAAGCTCGACGAAACGATGATAGAGCTCGCGGTATTCGGCATCCGGTGCTTCGGAGAGCATCTTGCCGTCCACCGCCATCCGCCGGCCGCCGCCTGACAGCGTCATGCGGCCGCCATCGGTCTCCACGACGATGTCCCAGCTTTGCGGGCCGGTCTGGCGGAAATCGAATTCGGCCGTGATCGGCAGGCCGGTCGCGTCGGCCAGCGTGATGTCCGCTGCGATCGGAGAATCGCAGTTGGACGGGAACGACAGCGTCGCGCCCGTGACGAAGACCGGCCGCGGCATGATTTTGGTCAGGATCGACAGCGCGTTGATGCCGGGGTCGAACACCCCGAGCCCACCCGGCTCCCAGATCCATCGCTGCCCGGGATGCCAGACGCGGACGTCTTCCTTCCACTTGATGTGCACGGACGTGATGCGACGCGAGGCGAGCCAAGCCCGCGCCGGCTCGACCGCGGGCGCGTAGCGCGAATGCCAGGTCGCAAACAGCGTACGCCTGGACTGTTCGGCCAGCGCCACGAGCGGATCGAGCTCGCTGACGCTGACGCCCGGCGGCTTCTCCAGCATCACATGCTTGCCGGCGGCGAGCGCTGCGGCCGCCTGCGCGCGGCGCACCTGTGGCGGCGTGCACAGCGAGACCGCGTCGATCGGCGGCCCCTTGCTCAGGAGCTCTTCGATGGTCGCAAAATGCGGCAGGTCCGCGAGCTGCGCGTTGCGGCTCGCGATCGCCGCGAGCGTTGCACCCGGCGTCGCCGCGATCGCGGCGACATGCTGGTCGCGCGCGATCTTGCCGAAACCGACGATGGCGATACGAAGTCCGGTCACGCGGGGTCTCCACAGTCCGCAGCCATGGCTGCCTCGATCATCGTCCCCTCATGCCGGCTCTTGCCGTTGTGAATGACGAACATCATCGCCTGCAACGCGGCCTCGGCATCGCCGTCCGCGATCGCATCGACGATCTTCTGGTGCCAGAGCAGCACGGTCTCGCGGTCCTCGGCCTCGACTGGCGCGCTGAGCAGGAAGGAGGCGCGAAGTGCGGCCTCGATGACGTGGCCGATCGAGCGCATGAACAGATTGCCCGACGCCCGCGCCACGCCGACGTGGAGCGCGAGGTCGGCGTCGGCAAAGGCGACGGAGTCAGAGGGCTCGTTCCGCATCCGGTCGATGCTGCGCCTGAGGTCGGCGATGTGTTCGTCCGTCCGTTGCACGGCTGCGAGCGCGGCGGCGCGCGGCTCGACCGCGAGCCGGATCTCGGCGAGGTCGTTGAGGAAGCGCTTGTCGATGCCGGCGTCGAGATGCCAGGCCAGCACGTCGGCATCGAACATGTTCCAGGCGTCGCGCTCGCGCACGATGGTGCCGACGCGCGCCTTGGTCGAGAGCAGGCCTTTTGCAACGAGCGTCTTGACGCTTTCGCGCAGCACCGGCCGCGACACGCCGAACATGGAGATGAGTTCTGCATCGCCCGGCAACCGCGTGCCCTCGGCATAGCGGCCGGCGATGATGTCGACGCCGATGGTGCGGGCGACTTCGGCATGGTTGGAGTGCGCCCGCCGCGTCGGAATGACCACGATACGCGAGGTCATGTGCTGCTTTCCTCCCCTCTCAGACCCGTTTCAGACGTAAAATCGCGACAACGGGACCGGTCAGGACACGGCGTGCTGTTGCTGGCGATCAGGGGTCATGAGGCGCGTCTCCCAACGTCATCTTGAGTGCCGATCTGTACCATGGCACCGTAATGCCGCCTCTTTGGGCGGTTCGAGACGACTATCTCACGGAATTTGGGCTCCGGCTAGTCATATTATTTGACTATTTGGCGAAACCCCTCAGGCCGGTCCTTTCTACTGTGCATGGGGTTGTTTCGACCCGTTTTGGCGGGCCCGGTGGCCGGCCGCGCGGTCAGACCTAGATCAGCTTCCGCTGCGCCAAATTCTTCATCAATGCGCCGATTCCGAACGTCCACGGCTCGCATTCGTCGCTGGTACGCATGCGGTTGACGAGCTTGCCGAGCTGCGGCGCCGAGATGGTGACGATGTCGTCGCGCTTGTGGGTGAACCCCTGCCCCGGCGCGTCACGGTCCTTCACGGGCGCGAACATGGTGCCGAGGAACAGCACGAAGCCGTCGGGATATTGATGCACCGGCCCGATCGTCTGCGCGACGATGTCTGTGGGATCGCGGCTGATCTTGCTGATCGAGGAATGGCCGTCGAGGACGAAGCCGTCCGTGCCCCTGACGTTGAGGCTGATGTCGAGCTTGCGCGCGTCGTCGAGCGTGAAGGTGTCGTCGAACAGGCGCAGCAGCGGGCCGATCGAGCACGACGCGTTGTTGTCCTTGGCCTTCGACAGCAAGAGCGCCGAGCGCCCCTCGAAGTCGCGCAGATTGACGTCATTGCCGAGCGCGCCGCCGACGATCTTGCCGCGGCTGGAGACGAACATCACGAGCTCGGGCTCGGGATTGTTCCAGGTCGATTTCGGATGCAGCCCGGCATCCATGCCCGTCCCGACCGACGACAGCGTGGGCGCCTTGGTAAAGACCTCAGCGTCGGGGCCGATGCCGACCTCCAGATACTGGCTCCAGGCGTTCTGGTCGATCAGCACCTGCTTCAGCCGCATCGCTTGGTCGGAGCCCGGCTTGAGCTTTGACAAATCGTCGCCGATCAGCCGCGTCACTTCCGTACGGATCGCTTCGGCCGAGGCCGGATTGCCCTTGGCCCGCTCCTCGATCACGCGCTCCAGCATGGAAATGGCAAAAGTGACGCCGGCGGCCTTCAAGGTCTGCAGATCGACCGGTGCGAGCAGCCACGGTTTCTGCCGGTCGCGATTGTCCGGCGACGCGTTGGCCGCGATCGCCTCGAGATCGCCGATGCGCTCGCCCTTGGTCTCACGCAGCGCCTGCGCGGGATTGTCTTCCTCGCAGAGCGCGCTGATGGTCGGAAACCGCGCCGTGACGTCGAACACGCCATCGCCGCGTACGGCAACCACGGCCGGACCGTTGGCCTGCGGCAACCAGACGCGCCCTGCCAATGTGCCCTTCGTCCCGTCCGTTGGCAGGAGCTCGTTCGCCGTCAGTGCCACTTCCGACTTCATCGCATCGGTCCCTTTTTCAACTTTATGATCGCCAATCATTTTGAAGTTGGCCGCCGCGACAGAACACCATTTGAACGCGCCGCGCTACTGGCAGTATTTAGGATTCAACCACGCCGCGCGCGAGCGCCTATTGCACCGCGGAACCATTTGCGACGCAACAATCAAAATGAGACTGCCCGTTAAGCCCCATGGCCTAGCGACGCGTGCGCTGCATTCGAGTTCGGTTAGCTTGCTCTCCAAGAACCGCGCCGCGCAAACGGACGCGGCGAACAATGTGCGACACAGGGAGGAGAGCAATGTTGAAAGGCAGTTTGGGACTTATTGCGTTGACCAGCCTGTTTCTGTCAGGCGCGGCAATGGCTCAGGAAAAGATCAAGGTCGGCGTCACCGCGACGCTCGAAGGCACCTACACCGTGCTCGGCGAGGACGGCATCCGCGGTCACCAGACCGCGCTCAACGTGCTCGGCACCAAGATCGGCGACAAGCAACTCGAATTCGTCATTGCGTCCACCGACGCAACGCCGGACTCCGCCGTCCGCGCGGTGCGCAAGCTGATCGAGCAGGACAAGGTGCAGATCCTGCTGTCGCCGCTGTCGGGCGACGAAGGCATCGCGGTGAAGAACTTTGCGAAGACCCATCCCGAGCTGACCTTCATCAACGCCGCCTCCGGCGCGCAGGAAACGACCTATGTCGACCCTGCCCCGAACTTCTTCCGCTTCAACATGGACGGCGCGCAGTGGCAGGTCGGCCTCGGCAAATACGCCTATGAAGAGAAGAAGTATCGCAAGATCGCCACCGTCGGCGAAGACTACTCCTTCATCTACACCCAGGTGTTCGGCCTCGTGCTCGAGTTCTGCGGCGCCGGCGGACAAGTCACGAACCGGCAATGGGTGCCGCTCGGCACCAAGGACTTTGCCTCGGTCATCGCGGCACTGCCCGACGATGTCGACGCGATCTATCTCGGCCTCGGCGGCGCCGACGCCGTCAACTTCCTCAACCAGTATCAGCAGGCCGGCGGCAAGGCGCATCTGATGGGTGGCTCGATCATGATCGACCAGACCATCCTGTCCTCCAAGGGCAACGCCAAGAACGCGCTGATCGGAACGCTGGCCGCGAGCGGCCAAGCCGACACCTGGGAGGATCCGGGCTGGCAGAAGTTCGTGAAGAACTATCAGGACGCCTTCCCGCCGAACAAGCGCTTCCCGAGCCCGTCGCTGCTCGCCACCAACTATTACGGCTCGACCATGGCGCTGATCCTCGGATTGCGCGCGGTCAATGGCGATCTCAGCGACAATCAATCGAAGTTGAAGGCAGCGCTGGCCAAGCTCGAGATCGACGCGCCGAACGGCAAGATCAAGCTCGACTCTAACCGCCAGGCGATCGGTACCAACTTCGTCACCGAAGTCGTCGATGACGGCAAGGGCGCCCTGTTCTCGAAGGTGGTCAAGGTCATCCCGAACGTGAACCAGACGCTCGGCTACGATCCGGCGGTGTTCGCCAAGATCGGCCTGCCAAGTCGTACAGTACCGGAATGTAAGAAGTACTGACGCATCACGTTCGCAACTGAGCAGCCGGGGAGCGATTTGCAGGCGCGGAAGTCTCCGCCCTTGCAATCTCTCCCCGGTTGTTCAACGCTATAGGCAACAAATAACAGTACTTCGGGAGGGAAGGCATGAGCCGGGCGCTCGCCGTCTTCCACGGCCGGTTCGGTCGGGCGACGGTCTATCAGTTGAACCGCCCTTTCAACATCCACGCGCATCGTGAAGGTCATCTGATCTTCCATGTCGGCGGGATGCCTGCTTGCATCGACGTCAACGACGGACGCCATGAGCTGACCGAAGGCTCCGTGGTCGCGGTCAATCCGTGGGAACCGCACAACTTCCTGCCGTCCGACCTCGAAGGCGGCGCGATCTTCTTCGTGCTCTATGTCAATGCAGAGTGGTTCGCGCCCGACGCGCCCGGCGCCGACCGCCTGCGTTTCGGCCGAACCCAGTTCAAGCGCACCGTTGCGCTCGACAAGCAAATCAGGCGTACAGCAGCACTCGTGTGCGGCGCGCCCTCGCTCTCCAGCCTCGATTCCGAGCTGCGCCGGCTGATCGACAATTGCTACGACGAAAGCTGGCAGCAGTCCGAGATCGCCCGCGATCCGCGCACCAGCGGTTCCGTCACCGATTTCCGCGTCCGCAAATGCATCAAGATGATGTCGGAGAGCCCCGGCGCCGAGATCGAGCTCGACACCATCGCGCGCGAGTCCGGCCTGTCCCGGCCGCATTTCTATCGACTGTTCCGTACCCAGACCGGTGTCACGCCGCATCTCTATCTCAACACGCTGATCATGGAACAGGCGCTGGAAGCCCTGGTTGCGAGCGAAGCGCCGATCGCCGATATCGGCTTCGATCTCGGCTTCTCCTCGCAGAGCGGGTTTACCCGTTTCTTCGCCGCCAATGTCGGCATGGCCCCGACCGATTATCGCCGCGCGGCCAAGGTCTTGCGCGCCTGACGCGGCGCGCGAAAAGATACTGACAATCAAACACCGGCCTTGCCGCCCCGATAGGATGTGCAGAACGCGATCCCGATAAGAGGATCGCGAGTCCAGGGAGGACGCACGTCCATGGCGAGGTACGCAGCCTGCAAACGGCTGTCCGGCCTGATTGCTGCCTGTCCCCGCGCGCGGGGCGAGGTCAAGCCATGACCCGCTTTGTCGAACGTCATCCCGTCTGGGCGCTGATCGTCATCGTCGCGATCGCGATCCTGCTCTGGCTGATCTTTGCGGTATGGCCGCCCGGCCTCGAAGAGGCGATCGGCCGCAAGCGCGTCTTCCTCAATGCCGTCTTCAACGGCATCACGCTCGGCGGGCTCTACTTCCTGGTTGCCAGTGGCTTCACGCTGATCTTCGGCCTGATGCGCAACGTCAATCTCGCGCACGGCTCGCTCTATCTGTTCGGCGGCTATATCGGCTACGCCATCAGCGCATCAACCGGCTCCTGGATCCTCTCCTTCATCATCGCCTTCATCCTCACTGCGCTGGTCGGCGTGCTGCTGCAGGTGATCGTGTTCCGCCGTATGGAGGGACAGGACCTCCGGCAGACCATGGTGACGATCGGGCTCTCGATCGTCTTTGCCGATCTGATGTTGTGGGCCTGCGGCGGCGACTTCTACCAGATCCAGACGCCGAGCTGGCTGATCGGCCCGATCGACCTGCCGCTGATCACGGCGGTGAAGTCCTCCGGCGAACCGGTGTATCTGCGCTATCCGCTGGTGCGGCTCGTGATCTTCCTCGCTTCGGTCGTGATCGGCGTCGCGATGTGGCTCGCGCTCAACCGCACGCGGATCGGCATGATCATCCGCGCCGGCGTCGACGACCGCGACATTCTCGCTGCGACCGGCGTGCGCATCCAGCTCGTCTTCGTGCTGGTCTTTGCGCTGGGCGCCGGACTTGCCGGCATCGCCGGCGTCGTCGGCGGCACCTTCCAATCGCTGTCACCGGGCGAAGACATCCGCTTCCTGCTCGCCTCCCTCGTCGTCGTGATCGTCGGCGGCATGGGCTCGATCCCGGGCGCGGCACTCGGCGCGCTCATCATCGGGCTCGCCGAGCAGCTCGGCTCCGTCTACATCCCGACCTACGCCATCGTCGTCACCTTCCTGATCATGGTGCTGGTGCTGGCAGTGCGGCCGCAGGGCCTGTTGGCGAGGCGCTGACATGTCCGTGACCCACGATGCTCGCGTCCAGCTCCGCGCCGCCACCACGGCGCAAGGCCAAGCCGCGCGCATATGGCCGGAGATCAACCATCCGGCTGCCTGGATCGTCGCCGTCATCCTCGTGATCATGCCCCTGATCGCCAACGGCTTCTTCCTGATCGAAATCTTTGCCACGACGATGATCCTCGGGACCATCGCGCTCAGTCTGATGTTCCTCGCCGGCTATGGCGGCATGGTCAGCCTGATGCAGCTCACGATCGCGGGCTTCTGTGCCTACATGGTCGCGGTCTTCGGCGTCAGCGCCAACACCAATATCAGCCTCGGCTGGCCGTGGTGGCTGGCGGTCCCGATGGCACTCGCGCTTGCCACGCTGTTCGGCACGCTCGGCGGCACGCTCGCGGTACGCACCGAGGGCATCTACACCATCATGATCACGCTGGCGATCGGCGCGGCCTTCTACTATTTCACCAACCAGAACTGGGCGATCTTCGGTGGCCACACCGGCATCAACACCGTTGCGACCCCGCATTTCTGGGGCGTCAACTGGCGCTCCGATATCCCCTTCTATTATATCGTGCTCGGGACTGCTGCGCTGTGCTACTTCGCCGTCGCCTATATCTCCCGCGCGCCGTTCGGGCTCGCCCTGCAAGGCGTCCGCGACAATCCGCGCCGCATGGCCGCGCTCGGCTTCAACGTCAATGCACATCGGATCGCGGCCTATGCGGTGGCGTCGTTCATCGCGGGGCTCGCCGGCGTGCTCCAGGTCTGGAACTACCGGCAAATCTCGCCGGGCTCGGTCAGCGTCGGCGCCTGCATCGACATTTTGATCATTGCCGTTGTCGGCGGCATCACACGCCCGATCGGCCCCTATATCGGCGCGCTGATCTTCGTGTTGCTGCGCACCTTTGCGCTCGATTTCCTGGTCAAGATCGGGCTCGACGGCAACCGCTTCCGGCTCATCATCGGCCTCGGCTTCCTCGCTATCGTGTTCTGGTCGTCGGATGGCGTCATCGGCCTGTGGCAGCGCTGGCGCCAAGGCAAGCGGCCTACGACGACGCGCCCTGGCGGAGGGCACGGCCATGGATAGCGTCGCGCATCGCCTCTCCGCCGTCGGCGCCGGCGCCGCGCTGGAGCTTCGCGGTGTCACGCGGCTGTTCGGCGCGCTCGCCGCGTTGACCGACGTCACCATCACGGTACGACCGGGCGAGCGACGCGCGGTGCTGGGCTCGAACGGCGCCGGCAAGACCACGCTCTTCAACTGCATCACCGGCGACTTCCCGCCCACGTCGGGCACGATCCGCTTCTTCGGCGAGGACATCACCCGCTTCCCGCCCTATGAGCGCATTCGCCGCGGCCTGCGCCGCACCTACCAGATTTCTGCGCTGTTCCCCGGCCTCACCGTGCAGGATAACGTCTACCTCGCCTGCCGCGGTGTCTCGCGCGGACGCTTCTCGTTCCTGCGTCCCGGTCAGAATGACGCGTTGATGCACGCAGCGGACAATCTCGTCCAGGCCGTGCATCTGTCGGCCGTGAAGGATCAACGGGTCGCTGAGCTTGCCCACGGCCAGCAGCGCCAGCTCGAGATTGCACTGGCGCTCGCCGGTGCACCGCGCTTCGTGCTGTTCGACGAACCGGCCGCAGGTCTCTCGCCGGCCGAGCGTCTGGAGCTGATCGAGATCCTGACGTCGCTGCCCTCACACATCGGCTACATCATCATCGAGCACGACATGGACGTGGCGTTGCGCGTCGTCGAGAGCGTCACGATGATGCACAACGGCCGCATCTTCAAGGAAGGCGTACCGCAGGAGATCCAGTCCGACCCCGAGGTTCAGGAACTCTATCTCGGAGGCGGCCATGAATGATGTCCGCCGCGGCGCGCCTGCGCTCGAAGTCAGAGGTCTCGACGTCTATTACGGCCATTCGCACGCGCTGCAGGGCGTTGACCTCACGCTCGAAACCGGCGTGTTCTCCGTGGTCGGACGCAACGGCATGGGCAAGACGACGCTGTGCAAGGCCATCATGGGTCTCGTCCCCGTGAGCGGCGGTTCGGTGCGCATCCGCGGCGAGGACATCACACGACGTCCGCCGGCACATATTGCTCGCCTCGGCGTCGGCTACGTGCCGCAGGGCCGCCGGCTCTGGCGCTCGCTCAGCGTCGACGAGCATCTGCAACTTGCGGCCGGCTTGCGCCGCGGCGCCTGGACGGTCGAGCGCATCTACGACACGTTCCCCCGGCTCGCCGATCGCAAGGACAATGGCGGCGGCCAGCTCTCCGGCGGCGAGCAACAGATGCTCGCGATTTCGCGCGCGCTGCTGACCAATCCGCAACTTCTGATCATGGACGAGCCGACCGAAGGCCTGGCGCCCGTCATTGTCGCGCAGGTCGAGGAGATGCTGCTGCGGCTCGGCGAAGACGGCGACATGGCCGTGCTCGTCATCGAGCAGAACATTGGCGTCGCCACCGCCGTGTCGCGCAACGTCGCGATCATGGTCAACGGCCGGATCAACCGCATCATCGATTCCGTGCGGCTCGCGGCCGACCGTGACTTGCAGCAGCGCCTGCTCGGCGTCGGCATGCATGCGGAGCTCGAAGCGGATGCCGATACGGCGCCGGTAGGCGCGGCGGCACAGGCCGCGCCTCAGCCGGCACGGCCAGGCGGCCCGATCAAGGTCTACATCTCCAACCCCACACCACCGACACGCTGGTCGCAGCCGGTGCCGATTGCGCGCATCGAGGCGGCCGCGCGCACGCTCTCGACGCAGATTGCCCGGCTTGACGACACCGCACGACGCAAGCGCGAGCCTGTCACCGCGCAAACGCAGGGACCGCCGGTCGTTCTCGTCGTAGGCACGCTCGACACCAAGGGCACTGAGCTGCGTTACATCCGCGACATCATCGCGGGGACGGGCCTGCGGACCAGGCTCGTTGACGTCTCCACCAGCGGAAAACATTCCACCTGCGATGTCTCCGCGCAGGAAATCGCGCTCAACCACGGCCGCGGCGGCTCGGCCGTGTTCGGCCCCGACCGTGGCGCGGCCGTCACGGCGATGGCGGACGCCTTTGCCAACTGGGTACGACGACAAGGCAATATCGCGGGGGTCATCACGGCTGGCGGCTCCGGCGCGGCCTCGCTCGCCGCACCTGGCATGCGCGCGCTTCCGATCGGCGTTCCGAAGCTGATCATCTCCTCCGTCGCCTCCGGCGACGTCGGCCCCTATGTCGGTCCCGCCGACATCACCATGATGTACTCGGTCACGGATGTGCAGGGCCTGAACTCGATCTCGCGTGCAGTGCTGGCGAACGGTGCCAACGCTCTGGTCGGCATGGTGAAAGCCCGCCTCGATCAGCGCGAGACCGAGGCACGTGCGGCAGGCGCCGCCCTGCCCTCGATCGGCATCACCATGTTCGGCGTCACCACGCCGGCCGTGCAGAAAATCGCTGCCGACTTGCGCGACGATTTTGAATGCCTCGTCTTCCACGCCACCGGCGTCGGGGGCCGCTCGATGGAGAAACTGGTCGACTCCGGCCAGCTCGCCGGCGTCATCGACCTCACCACGACGGAGGTCTGCGATCTCCTGATGGGCGGCGTGTTCCCTGCGACCGAAGACCGTTTTGGCGCGATCATCCGCAGCCGCATCCCCTATGTCGGTTCGGTCGGCGCGCTGGACATGGTCAATTTCGGCGCGCCCGACACCGTCCCCGAGCGCTATCGCGGCCGCAAATTCCACGTCCACAATCCGCAGGTCACGTTGATGCGGACGACGGCGGACGAGAATGAGCGGATGGGCCGCTGGATCGGCGAAAAGCTCAACCAGATGGATGGCCCCGTGCGCTTCTTCCTACCCGAGGGCGGCGTGTCCGCGCTCGATGCGGCAGGCCAATCGTTCTGGGACCCCGAGGCCGATGCGGCGCTGTTCCGCGCGCTGGAGCGCACGGTGCGGCAGACCAGCAACCGCCAGCTCATCCGCGTCAGAAAGAACATCAACGATCCCGAGTTCACCGCCGCCATTGTCAGTGCGTTCCGGACCCTGTTCGGCCGCACGGGCTCGCGTCGGAGACTAGCGAGGTGACCGATGGCCAGGTTTGAACGCAAGGCGCTTCTGAAGAAGTTTCGCGACATGGCGCGGCGCGGCGAGCCGATCGTCGGCGGCGGCGCCGGCACCGGACTATCAGCCAAATGCGAGGAGGCCGGCGGCGTCGATCTCATCGTGATCTACAATTCCGGTCGCTACCGCATGGCCGGTCGCGGCTCGCTTGCGGGCCTGATGCCCTATGGCGACGCCAATGCCATCGTGCTGGAGATGGCCGGTGAAGTGCTTCCGGTCGTGACCAGGACGCCCGTCCTGGCAGGCGTCAACGGCACCGACCCGTTCCGCGACATGGATGTGTTCCTCGACCAGTTGAAGACGATCGGCTTTGCCGGCGTGCAGAACTTTCCGACCGTCGGCCTGATCGACGGCATCTTCCGTGCCAATCTCGAAGAGACCGGCATGTCCTATGCGCTCGAGATCGACATGATCGCGAAGGCACATGACAAGGACATGCTGACGACGCCCTACGTGTTCAGCGAGAAGGAAGCGGCCGCGATGGCGATTGCGGGCGCCGACATCATCGTCTGCCACATGGGGTTGACGACCGGCGGCACGATCGGCGCGCAGACCGCACTCAAGCTGAAGGATTGTCCCGCGCAGATCGATACCTGGGCTTCCGCCGCGCTCAGCGTCAATCCGGACATCCTTGTGCTGGCCCATGGCGGCCCGATCGCCGATCCCGCGGATGCCGATTTCATCATGAAGAACACAAGTCATTGCCACGGCTTCTACGGCGCGTCCTCGATGGAGCGACTGCCCGTGGAGCGGGCGCTGACGGATCAGGTACGTCAATTCAAGGCGATCGGCGCGCGCTGACGCCTGCAAGTTTGAGGGAGGGAAAGATGTCAGGGATGTTGGTCGGTGAATTGATCCTCTGGCTGATCGTCGCGATCATCGTGATCGTGGTCGCTGTCTACATCGTCAACTGGCTCTACCACCGCTCGTCCAAGGAGGTCTCCTTCGTCAGGACCGGCTTCCTCGGCGAACGCGTGGTGATCAATGGCGGCGCCTTCGTGCTGCCGTTCATCCACGACTACACGCCCGTCAACATGAACGTGTTGCCGATGGGCATCGTGCGCTCCCGGCAGGATGCCGTGATTACCCGTGACCGCATGCGCGTCGACATCGAGGCCGACTTCTATGTCCGCGTGCAGGCGACCCGCGAAGCCGTGTCCATTGCGGCCGCAACGCTCGGCCGCCGCACCATGGAGCCGGAGCAGCTTCATGCCCTCCTCGCCGGCAAGTTCATCTCGGCAATCCGCTCGGTCGCCTCTGAAATGACGCTGGAGGAGATGCACGAGCGCCGCGGCGACTACGTCGCGCGCGTCAAGACCAATGCGGCTGAAGCCCTCGCCCAGAATGGACTTGAGCTGGAGTCGGTCGCCATTACCGATCTCGACCAGACCGACCTCGAATTCTTCAACCCTTCGAACCGGTTCGACGCCGAAGGTCTGACCCGGCTGATGGAGGACATCGAGGCCAAGCGCAAGCTGCGCAACGACATCGAGCAGGACTCGATGATAAAGATTCGCTCCCGCAACCTCGAAGCCGAGCGGCAGGCCCTCGACATCGAGCGCGAGAGCGAGACAGCCCGCCTCGAACAGGAGCGCGACATCGAGATGCGCCGCGCCCTGCAGCGCACCGAGGTCGCCCGCGAGCGTGCACTGCGCGAGACCGAAGCCGAGCAGGCTCAGATCTCCGCGCGCGAAGCCATCGAGAAGGCCCGCATCGCCAACGACCAGGCCATCGCGGAAGCCCGCATCGCCTCCGAGCGCGAGACCCGCCAGAGGGAGATCGAGCGAACCCGCACCATCGAAGAGAAGGAGTTGTCGGCTCGCGAAGAGGTCGAAAAGACCCGGATCGCCAATCAACGCTCGATTGACACGACCCGCATTGCCAGCGAGCGCGAGGTGCGCCAGCGCGAGATCGAGCGGATGCGCACCATCGAGGAAGCCGAGATCGCGGCGCGCGAATCCATCGAAAAGGCCCGCATCCAGCAGGACCGCGTCGTCACCGACGCCCGTATCGCCAATGAGGAAGAGACGCGGCGCCGCGAGATCGAGCGGACGCGTGCGGTGGACGAGGCCGAGATCGCTGCACGCGAGGCAACCGAGAAGGCTCGCATCGCCCAGACCATGATCGTCAATGTCGAGCGCATCTCTTCGGACGAACGCACGCGCGCACTGGAGATCCAGCAGGTGCGAACCATTCAGGAGGCCGAGATCGAGGCGCAGCGCTCGGTCGAAGCTGCCCGCATCGCCCGCGAAAGGACACTTGCCGCCGAGCGCATCGCGGCGGAGCAAAACACCCGTCAGTTGGAGATCGAGCGCAACCAGACGCTCGACGTCGCCGGCATCGTCGCGCGCGAAGCCACCGAAGCCTCTAGGATCGCGCAGGAAGAGCGTGTCCGCTCGCTGGAGATCGCCCGCAATCGCGCCGTCGAGGAGGCCGACATCGCCTCCCGCGAGGCGATCGAGGCCGCACGCATCGCGCAGGAGAAGGCGGTTGCCGCCGAACGCATCCAGGCCGACCGGGATACCAAGGCGCTGGAGATCGAGCGGACCGCGGCGCTCGAAGCCGCCGACCTCAAGCGGCGCGACGTCATCGAGCGCCAGCGCATTGGCGTCGACCTCGCGCTCGAATCCGAGCGGATCACCTCGTCGAAGAAGCGCGAAGTGCTCAATATCGAGCAGAAGAAGGCAATCGAGATCGCCGACGAGGATCGC
Source organism: Bradyrhizobium guangdongense (assembly GCF_006483445.1). Lineage (GTDB taxonomy): Bacteria > Pseudomonadota > Alphaproteobacteria > Rhizobiales > Xanthobacteraceae > Bradyrhizobium > Bradyrhizobium guangdongense_A. The sequence continues at coordinate 16,904 of NZ_PPPT01000071.1, forward strand.
GTCATCGCCCTCTCCGCCAAACGCTCTGAACGGATTGATGCCGACAGCCGGGTCAAGCAGGCCGAGATCGTCGCCCGCAAGGACGTCGAGACCACGGACGTCTCGCGCGAGCAGGCGCTGGAAGCCGCCCGCATCGAGCGCCGCCGCTCGATCGAGCAGCTCGAAGTCGCCCGCGTCCAATCGCTGCAGGAGGCCGAGATCGCATCCCGCGAGGAGGTCGAGCGCGCGCGCATCGCGTCCGACCGCGGCCTCGACGAAGCCCGCGTCGGCCGCGAGCGCGAGCTGCGCAAGCTCGAGGTCAACCGCGAGAAGGAGGTCGAGACCGTGTTGATGGAGAAGGCAATCGCCATCCATCTGAAGTCCCTCGAGGAGTCCGCGGCCAAGGCTTCGGCCGAGGAGGCGCGGATGCGCGCGACCGAGGCCACCGAGCGCGTCATCACCGCCCGCGAAAACGAGATCGCAAAACGCCGCAAGTCCGTCGAGATCCTGATCGCCGAGAAGCAGGCCGAGGAGACCCGGATTGCCGCCGAGGCCGAACGTGTCCGCGCCGCCGTCGAGGCTGAAGCCCAGCGCCTGCTCAACGAAGCCGAAAACGTCCTCACCGACCAGGCGCGCTACTCGCTGTTCCGCCGAAAGCTGCTCGACCGCATCGAGGGTATTGTGCGCGAGAGCGTCAAGCCGATGGAGAAGATCGAAGGCATCCGCATCCTCCAGGTCGACGGCCTCAACGGCAACGGCGGCGGGGGCAATGGCGGCCGCAGCGCCACCGACGAGGTGATCGACTCGGCGCTGCGCTATCGCGTCCAGGCTCCCCTGATCGACTCGATTCTCGCCGATATCGGCGTCGAGGGCGGCAGCCTGTCCAAGATGCCGGGCCTGATCCGGGAGGCGCGCGACATGCAAGGCATCAAGGAGTCCGCGCGCAAGAGCGGTGGCGGCGGTGGTGGTGGTGGCGGTGGCGGTGGCGACAAGCCGGCCGGCCCGGCCGCCCCCACTGCGGAAGGTGAACCACCGGCCGAACGCGGCCCGCGGAAGAAGAGCTGAGGTTGAACGATGGCCCGCGTCTACGTCTCCACCGTCGTCAACGCCCGCAACGACCGCGTCTGGGCGCGCGTGCGCGACTTCAACGGCCTGCCGAACTGGCACCCGGCGATCGCCGAGAGCCGCATCGAGGGCGGCGAGCCCTCGGACAAGATCGGCTGCGTCAGGGACTTTCGCCTGCGCAACGGCGACCGCATCCGCGAGAAGCTTTTGGGCCTCTCCGACTACGACATGTTCTGCACCTACTCGATCCTGGAATCCCCGATGGGTGTCGAGAATTACGTCGCGACCTTGAGGCTCACGCCCGTCACCGACGGCGACCAGACGTTCATGGAGTGGACCGCCGAGTTCGACTGCGCGCCGGAACGGGAAGCCGAGCTCGTCGGCAATATCGGCGGCGGCGTGTTCCAGGGTGGCTTCGACGCCCTGAAGCGTGTGTTCGGAGGCTGATGCCGTGCCGCACATCGTCAAGAGCACGATTTTGGACGCACCGACCGATGCGGTGTGGAACGTGCTGCGCGATTTCAACGGCCACGACCACTGGCATCCGGCGGTCGCAACCTCGACGATCGAGCGGGCTCAATCGTCAGACAAGATCGGCTGCATCAGGCGCTTCAAGCTCAGGGACGGTGCGGAGCTACGCGAGCAACTTCTGGCGCTGTCCGACCTCGAACAGTCCTTCAGCTATTGCCTGCTCGATACGCCGGTGCCGATGTTCAACTACGTCGCCCATGTCCGGCTGCTGCCGGTGACCGACGGTGACCGCACCTTCTGGCACTGGGAGTCGCGCTTCACCACAAAACCGGAAGACCGCGACCGCATCACCCACATGGTCTCCGAGGACATCTATCAGGCCGGCTTCGAGGCCATTCGCCGCCATCTGAAGGAGGCCGCATAGTCATGCCCGTCACGGTAAAGACCTTTGCCAGCTCCAATGAGGCCGCAGCCGCGCTGTCATCCGACCGCACTGCCCGCTATCTCGGCGGCGGCACGCTCGTGATGCGGGCGCTGAACGAAGGCGACGTCTCGATTTCGACAGTGGTTCGTGCCAGCGACCAGGCGCTGGCCCGGATCGATGCGTCCGGTCCGCGGGTCACGTTGGGAGCCGGCGTAACTTTCGCCAGAATTCTGAGCGAGCGCGAGCTCGCCTTCCTGCACGCGCCGGCACGCTCGATCGGCGGACCGGCCGTACGCAACATGGGCACCGTCGGCGGCAATCTCTTTGCGCCAAATCCCTACGGCGACTTCGCCGTGGCCCTGCTCGCGCTCGATGCCACGGTGGCGGTGCAAGGCGGTTTTGGCTCACGCGACATCGCGATCGAGGAGTTCTTGCAATCGCGCGAGCGACAATCCGGCACGCTGGTGCTGTCGGTGTCCTGCACGCGACCGGCCAGCGCGGATGCCTTTCGCTATCGCAAGGTCGCCCGCATCAAGCCGAAGGGCGGCTCGGTCATCACGCTGGCCGCACATCTGCCGATCAGCGGCGGGCGCATCGCCGGCGCCCGCATCGCGCTCGGCTCGATGGCGCCGACGCAGATCCGAGCCAAGGCGGCCGAACGTGCGCTCGAGGGACGCGCCCTCGATGCGGCAACGATCGCTGCGGCAGCCTCCGCCGTCACCGAGGGAACGTCGCCCTCCGACAATGCGCTGGGCAGCGCCTGGTATCGCCGCGAGATCGTCGGCGTGCATCTGCGCCGCCTTCTGTCCGGTCAGGAATAGTCCGTCATGTCAAAAACGCCCCTGCAATTTCGCCACAACGGCCGCGACGTCGCGATCTTCGTCGATGGCGGCACCAATCTGCTGGTCGCGCTGCGCGAGCTGATCGGCGACATGACGCCAAAGTTCGGCTGCGGCCAGGGCGGCTGCGGCACCTGCAGCGTGATGATCGACGGCGAAATCCACCTCTCCTGCCTGACGCTCGCCGAGACCGTCGCCGGCCGTTCGGTCGAGACCCTCGACGGCATGAAGCAAGGGCCGAACCTGCATCCGCTGCAGCGCGCCTTCGCCGACAACTTTGCCGCCCAGTGCGGCTACTGCACGCCGGGCATGCTGATGGCCGCCAAGGCGCTGCTCGACCGCAATCCGTCACCGAGTCGTGCTGACATCGTCGAGGCCATCTCCGGCAACATCTGCCGCTGCACCGGCTACGAATCCATCATCAACGCCATCCTCGCCGCTTCGGGCGGCCGGGCCAGCGCCTAAAGGACGCCGCCATGCTGGAATTGCGCAAGGACATTTTTGCCGACGAGCGCGACGATAACCTCAAGGAGATCGGCAAGGGCACGCAGCGCCAGGACATGCTCGGCCACATCACGGGCACGTCGAGCTATTTCAACGACCACAAGCTCCAGGGCATGCTGCATCTGAAAGTCGTTCGCTCGACGCATGCACATGCGCGGCTCCGCCGTATCGACACGTCAGAAGCGGAGCGCTCGGCCGGCGTGCGCAGAATCATTCGCGGCGCCGACGTGCCGGTCAATCTCAACACGCTGCTCAGCCTCATCAACTTCGGCAAGGACGACGAACCGTCGCTGGCCGTGGACAAGGTCCGCTACAAGGGTGAGCCGATTGTCGCGATCGTTGCCGACAGCGAGCGGGAGGCGTTTGAGGCGATCGCAAAAGTGAAGATCGATTACGAACCTCTGCCGACCGTGTTCGACGTCGAGGACGCCCTGAAGCCCGGCGCGCCCGTCGTCAACGAGACCTATCCGAAAAACGCCTTCATCTATCACGAGGCTTATGACCACCAGCGCCTGCGTTTCGGCGATGCCGATGCGGCGCTCGCGACCGCCGATCATGTCCTTGAGCAGCGCTACCAGATGTCGCCGATCGAGCACGCGCCGACCGAGACCAATGGCGCGATTGCCGCCCCCGACACCAACGGCCGCTACGTCGTCTACACTTCGACGCAGGCGCTGTTCTTCTCGGTCGACACCTGCGCCAAGATCCTGGACGTGCCCTCCAACACCTTCCACTTCATCGGCGGCACCGTCGGCGGCGGCTTTGGCGGCAAGGTCGACACGCTGACCGAGCCGCTCGCTATTTTGGGCGCGATGCTGACCGGGCGCCCCGTCCGCTACGTGTTCGGGCGCGAGGAGGAGATGCAATACGGCCCACCGCGCGGCGCCGAGCGCATCTACATCAAGGATGGCGTGATGCGCGACGGCCGCATCGTCGCGCGCAAGATCCGGGCATACTTCGACAGCGGCGCCTATACGCGGCTGTCCAGTTATGCCGCCGTAAAATGCGCAGCGCACCTGCCAGGCCCCTACACCATCCCCAACGTCTATGGTGACGTCTATTGCGTCTTCACCAACCGTACGCCGGCGACCGCGATGCGCGGTTTTGGCGTCACCGCGATGGACTTTGCCATCGAGTGCCAGATGGACAAGCTTGCCAATCTCGTCGGCATGGACCCGATGGAGTTCCGCATCCTCAACGCCTATCGCGACGGCGACATGAAGGCGCACCGGCGCGAGGCGAAAAACACTGCACTGATCGAGTGCGTGCAGGTTGCGGCCGAAAAGGCCAAATGGCCGATCCGCGACGAGTTCCGCCGCGCCTCCTCACGCAAGGACGGCGGCGGCAGCCGCGCTGCCATTCCGCCGACGCCGGCGGATTCGCGCGCGCGGCCGGCCGCACCGGCACAGCAGCGCACGACCTACGACCGGCTTCCGGCCTCAGTGACCCGCGAACCGCCGCGCGAGCCACCGCCGCCCACGCCGCCAGCTGCCCCGCCGCGACCATCGGCACCCTCGCACGGTGCGACCCGCTTCTCGTCTGTGTTCGGAAGGAGGCGTTGACATGACCCGGCATCGCGGACGCGGCATGGCGTCGATCAACTATCCCATCGGCATGAATCTCGGCGGCGATCCGAGCCAGGCGCTGGTGCACTCCAACCCCAGCGGCAAGTTCACGGTGGCGCTGTCGTCGATCGACCTCGGACAGGGCATGAAATCGGTGACGCGGCAGATCTGCGCGGAGACACTGGGCGTACCTGTCGAAGACGTCTATGTCGACACGGCTGATTCCGACACCGGCCCGCATTGCATGGGCTCCTTCGCCTCGCGCGGCACCCACCGCGTCGGCAATGCCGTGATGGCCGCGGCGCGCGAGGCCCGCGGCGTGATGATGGAGGCGGCCGCCGAGGAGCTCGAGGTCAACGCCGCCGATCTCGATACCGACGGCCGCGGCAACATCCACGTCAAGGGCGCGCCGCATCGCTCGATCTCGACCAAGGACGTCGCCATCGCCGCCCAGTTCAAGCAGGGCAAGACCATCTCCGGCCGCGGCATTTTCCTGGTGCCGCTCTCCAACGTCGATCCTGAGACGGGTGAGATGTCGCCCGCGACCTGTTACGCCCATGCCTGCCTCGTCGCGGAGGTCGAGGTCGATGACGAGACCGGCGAGGTCGACATGGTTCGGATGGACTCGGCCTACGAGCTCGGCCGCGCGCTCAATCCGCGGCTCGTCGAGCAGCAGCTCGTCGGCGGCGCCTGGATGGGGATCAGCCACGCGCTCTACGAGACGCCGGAGCCCTACTATCCCGATCCCTCACATGGCCCCCGCGACTTCGTCGAATATCTGATGCCCGGTCCGGGTGACATCTGCCCGCACGACATCGCGGTGCTGGAGCGCCCTGCGCCCGATGGTCCGTTCGGCGCCAAGGGGCCCGGTGAGATGTGCGCCAATCCGGTGCTCCCGGCGGTCGCCAACGCCATCTTCAACGCCGTCGGCGTGCGCATCGACGATCTTCCGATCACGCCGGAAAAGGTGCTGCGGGCAATCAAGGCTCAGGGCGGCGCACGGCCGCAGGCACGACGCTAGAGGATCATCGTGGCGGTTCGCAGCAACATCGTCGGCATCGATAGCCCGGAGGCGCTGGAGAAGGCGCTGCGCGCGGCCTATTACCTCGCCGACGAGGGGCTCGCGACCGCGGCCTATCTCGGGCTCGCGCTGGGAAAACCGCTGCTGCTCGAGGGCGCGCCGGGCGTCGGGAAAACCGAAGCCGCAAAAGCCATCGCCGCCGTGCTCGGCCGCCGCCTCATCCGCTTGCAATGCTACGAAGGCATCGATTCCTCCGCCGCACTCTACGAGTGGAACTACCCGCGCCAGATGCTCGCGATCCGCCAGGCCGGTGATGAGAGCATCGACATTTATGGCGAGGCGTTCCTGATCGAACGTCCGATGCTGGCGGCGCTGCGCGCGCCCGACTCGACCGTGCTCCTGATCGACGAAATCGACCGCGCCGACCAGGAGTTCGAGGCCTTCCTGCTCGAATTCCTCTCCGACTTCCAGATCTCCATCCCCGAGCGCGGTACCGTGCGCGCCACCGAGCGGCCTGTCGTCGTGCTCACCTCGAACCGCACGCGCGACCTGCACGAAGCGCTGCGCCGTCGCTGTGTCTATCACTGGATCGACTATCCCACCGCCGAGCGCGAGGCACGCATCATCATGATGCGGGCGTCCAGCGTCGCGGAATCGACCGCGCGCGCCGTCGTTGCCGCCGTCGAAAAATTGCGGCGCGAGCCGCTGAGCAAGGCGCCGGGGATTGCCGAGGCCGTCGATTGGGCAGAGGCCGCAACGCTCCTGAACAAGGGCGGTGCACGCTGGCCGGACGCATTCAAGCGCTCGATCGGCGTCGCGCTGAAGGACGAGGAAGACCTGCACTTCATCTCGCCCCGGCTCGATGCCATGCTCGCGGAGGCGACCGCATGAGCACCGAGCCGCAACTGCCACGCGCCGCGCGCGTCTTCGTCGATTTCGTCGGATTGCTACGCGCCAACGCCTTTGCCGTTGCGCCCGAGCAGACCACCTCGTTTCTGTCCGCCATCGACCTGCTTGGCCCGCGCGACCTCAACGATATCAGGCAGGCTGCGCTCGCAACTTTGGCGCCGCCGCCGGATCGCCGCGCGACCTTCGACCGTTTGTTCGACCTCCATTTCCGTGGCAGCGAGGCACTTGAGCGCACCCATGAAGGCGAGGACGACGAGACTGTCCGGCTCCAGGAAGAAGGCCGCGGCGACGAACAGCCCCTGCTCTCTGACGACGCCAACGAATCCGGTCTCACCGCGAGCCGCAGCGAAGCTCTGGTCGAACGCCGCTTCGCGCAGCTCTCCACCACCGACGCCCTGCGCCGCCTGACCCGTGAAGCGCCAAAGCGCCTGCCGCGTCGGCGCGGCCATCGCCGCATGCGGGCGCGCCGCGGTCCCTTCGCCGATCTGCGCCGCACCTTGCGCGACTCCGTGCGCAGCGACGGCGAGATTTTGCGGCTCGGGCATTTGAAGCGGCGGCAGCGCCCGCGCAAGGTCCTGCTCCTGATCGACGTCTCCGGCTCCATGAAGAGCCGCACCGAAGACAACATGAAGCTCGCCCATGCGCTGGTGCAGGCAGCACCCAACGTCGAGGTCTTCACGTTTGGCACGCGGCTCACGCGCGTCACCCGCCCCCTGCGCCTGAAACGTCGCGAACAGGCCTTGAGCGCGGCAGCGCATCTGGTCAGCGATTGGGATGGCGGCACGCGAATCGGCGATGCGCTGCAGGCGTTCCTCGCCGTGCCCCGGTTTGGCGGCTATGCGCGCGGCGCGGCCGTGGTCGTCATATCCGACGGCCTTGAGCGCGGCGATCCCGATGCGCTGCGCGATGCGGTCGCAAAACTGTCGCGGCGGGCCTGGCGGGTGAGCTGGCTGACGCCGCTTGCGACCGGTCCCGGCTTCCGGCCGCAGACCGAGGCGCTCGTGGCGATCGAGCGGTTCGTCGACGATCTCGTGGATGGCGGGTCGAGCGCGTCGATCGTCGCGCATGTGCTGGCGCTCGGACGAAGGAGAGCGGCGGCGTGACCGATATCGTCGACGGCCATCACCACATCTGGCGACAGGCGGACCTCCCCTGGCTGACCGGACCGATGCAGCCGCGCATCTTCGGTCCCTATGAGCCGATCCGGCGCGACTATCCGATCGAGGAATATCTCGCCGACCTCAAGGGTACCGGTGTCAACCGCTCGGTCTATGTCCAGACCAACTGGGCCAATGACCGTTTTGAGGACGAGGCGGCGTGGGTGCAAAAGACCGCGGACGAGAACGGCTGGCCCCATGCGATCGTCGCCTATGCCAATTTCGCCGCCGAGGACGTGCGCCCGCAGCTCGATCGCCTCAGGCGCTATCCGCTGGTGCGCGGCGTGCGCATGCAATTGCACTGGCATGAGAACCCGCTCTATCGCTTCGCCGCCCGGCCCGACCTTTGCGTCGATCCCACCATCCGCCGCAACGTCGCGCGGCTCGCCGACTATGGCTGGAGCTTTGATCTCCAGGTCTTCACCCCGCAGATGCCTGATGCCGCCCATCTCGCCGAGTCCTGCCCCGATGTGACGTTCATCCTCCAGCACGCGGGCATGCTGGAAGACCAGTCGCCTGCGGGTCGCGCGGCATGGCGATCCGGCATGGCGCGGCTCGCCACCTGTCCGAACGTCTATTCAAAGCTTTCGGGTCTCGGCACCTTCATCCACCGCAACGATCCCGCGCATATCGCCTCCGTCGTCACCGACACCGTGGCGATCTTCGGCGCGGAACGCTGTCTGTTCGGCTCCAACTTTCCGATCGAGAAATTGTGGACCAGCTACCGCGAGCTCATCGACGCATTCCGTACCGCCGCAGCATCACTGAGTGAAGCGCAACGCGACGCCATATTCAGGACAACCGCGACACGCGTCTACCGGATCGTCCCGTAGGCGCAAGCAACAGAACAAGGACAGGGAGGGCAAAGGAATGGCGCTGGAGATCAAGATCCTGGACTACGGGGATATCGAGCTGGAATCGAGCTTTCTGGTGCTCGGTCGCGATTGCGGCCGCGTCCGCCGCGTCCTCACCCTCGGCTTCCTCATCCTCGGCGGCAAATACCCCGTCGTGGTCGACACCGGATATCGGTCGAACCAGATCATGGAAACGCTGGGCATGCGTGGCCTGCAATACCATGAGAACATGATCGAGAACCAGCTTGCCCGGCATGGCGTGCGCATGGGCGACGTCCGTTTCGTCTGCCACACCCATCTGCACATCGATCACGCCGGCAAAGACGATCTGTTCCCAATGAACACGACCGTCGTCCTGAACCGTAAGGAGCTGGAGTATTCGGTCTCCGGGCTGATGCATCCGCAATATCCAGCACCCGACATCAAGCATTTGATCGACCGCCTGCACACCAAGAGCGCGCTGCGCTTCCTCGACCTGGAAATCACCGGTCCGATCGAGCTGATGCCCGGCGTCTATTGCGATGCTGCCAATGCACACACCGAAGGCTCGATGAACATCATCGTCGAGACCGCCGACGGCATCGCCACGATCTGCGGCGACGTGATCTACGACTTCAACGACCAGATCGTCACACCTTTCAACGAAATCCACGACTGGGAGCCGCGCACGACAGGCAACCACGGCACGAGCAAGCGCGCGGAAAAGGCGTCGATCAAGAAGCTCCTCAGCAATTCGCGCTACCTCCTGCCGGTGCACGACCGGCCCGCCAAGATCGAAGGCGGCACGGTCGTCGGTCGCCTGCACGACCAGGTCCCCGGACCGATCGTGCAGTCCCTGCCCGCTCGCAACTGGTTTCCTGCTTAACGTGACTTGAGGATCGGCCGATGACCCACGTCACCCTGCGCTCCGAATTCGAGACCCTGATCGATCCCTACGCACCGGTCGCGCAGGTCGGCACTGGATTCGACTTCACGGAGGGGCCGATCTGGCATCCGGTCGATCACTATCTCCTGTTCTCGGATATGCCGGGCGACGTGCGCCGGCGCTGGGACGCGCGGCGCGGCACCGTCGAGGTCAAGCGCCCTTCCAACAAGTGCAACGGCATGACCTACGATGCTGAGCTCAATCTGATCGTCTGCGAGCACGCGACATCATCGCTGATCCGCGAACGGCCGGACGGCCGCCGCGAGGTGCTGGCTTCGCATTTCGGCGGCCAGGAGTTGAACAGCCCCAACGACGTCTGCGTGCACTCCTCGGGCACGATCTATTTCTCGGATCCCTGGTATGGCCGGATGCCGGTCTATGGCGTGGAGCGGCCGCGCCAGCTCGGTTTCCAGGGCGTCTATCGCGTCACGCCCGGCGGAGAACCAAAACTCGTCGTCGAGCGCACGCTGTTCGACCAGCCGAACGGCCTCTGCTTCTCGCCGGACGAGAAACTGCTTTATGTCAACGACACCGTGCAGGCGCTGATCCGCGTCTTCGACGTCAATGCCGACGGTTCGCTCTCGAACGCGCGCGTGTTCGCGAGCGGAATCCGTTCCGAGCTCGAGGCCGGCCTGCCCGACGGCATGAAATGCGATCAGCACGGCAATGTCTGGGTCACCGCACCCGGCGGAGTCTGGGTCTATTCGCCCAAGGCCGAGTTGCTCGGCAAGGTGCGCGTGCCCGAGCTGGTCGCGAACCTCGCCTGGGGCGGGCCGGACTTCCGCACGCTCTATCTGACATCGACGCATTCGGTCTATGCGATCCCGACCAAGGTCGGTCCGCGTCACGAGCCCTATATGAGCGGCCGACGAAGCGGCGGCGGTGCAACCGCGAGCGCGAGTTCCGCGCCTGCAGCACCGCTCCTTGCCGACGGCGAGATGCAGATCGATCCACGGCGCTGCGCCATGATCATCCAGGACCTTCAGAACGACGTCATCATGGATGGCGGCGCTTTCGCCGACTCCGGCGCACCCGATCACGCCAAGCAACAGCATGTCGTCGAGAATGTCCGGCGCCTGGCTGAAACCGCGCGCGCCCGTGGCGTCGTGATCATCCATGTCTGGTTCGTCGTCGAGCCCGGCGCGCCCGGCGTCACCCTGAACGCGCCCCTGTTCGAGGGCCTCGTCGACAGCAAGGCGATGGTGCGCGGGAGCTGGGGCGCAGCACCCGTGTCCGGCCTCGAACCGCGCCCCGGCGATTTCGTGGTCGAAAAAATGCGGATGAGCGCCTGGGAAGGCACGCGGCTGGAGACGATCCTGAAAGCGACCGGCCGCGACATGATCATCAACACCGGCGCGTGGACCAACATGTCGGTCGAGCACACCGCCCGCACCGGCGCCGACAAGGGCTATTTCATGATCGTGCCGGAGGATTGCTGCTCGACCATGAATGCCGATTGGCACAACGCCTCGATCAACTTTGCCATGCAGAACGTTGCCGTCGTGACCCGGGCTGATACCGTCATCCGAGCCTTGGGTTGATGCGCGGTGCCAAAGCTCTTGCACCTCTCCTGCTCGCCGCGCGCCGACTCCGAGTCGAGCGCCGGCGCGCGCATCTTCCTTGACAGCTTTCGCCAGGCGCATCCCGATTGGGATATCGACGTCGCCGATCTCTGGCGGGAGCGAATGCCGGAATTCGTCGGCCCGATCGTCGAGGCCAAATATGCCCGCATGAAGGGACAGGCCTTCAACGATCCGCAACGCGACAGCTTTGCCGAGGCCGAGCGCATGGCGATGCGCTTTTCACTGGCCGATCGTGTTCTGATCTCGACGCCGATGTGGAATTTCGGCATCCCCTACAAGCTGAAGCAGTGGTTCGACGTGATCATCCAGCCCGGGCTGACGTTCCGGTTCGATCCGGCGCAGGGTTATTTTCCGCTGCTCAAGGACCGACCGACGCTGGTGATCCTTGCGAGCGGCAGCGATTTCGCCACCGGCATGAACCGTGGCCGCATCGACATGGCGACGCCCTATTTGCGCGAAGCGCTGCGCTTCATCGGCGTCAGCAGCGTCAGTTTCGTGCCGATCGGCCCGACCGCAGGGCCGGTCGAGCCGATCCGCACCGCGCGGGAGAGCGCCCATCGCCGCCTCGCCGAGATGGCCAGACGGTTCTGAACCTTTACGCTCCCGTCCTCGCCTTTCGTGCCGCGATCTGCTGCAGCGCCCAGCGCGCATTCTTGCGCACGTCGGGATCGGCATCGTCGGCGATGACAGCCAGGAACGCCTCTCCGTCCGGATGAGCAATCTCGCCGAGTGCAGCGGCCGCTTCCTTGCGCAAATTGGCCTGCTCGTGGCTGACGCAATTGCCGACCGGCCGCACCGCGCGCTCGATCTTCATCTTGCCCAGACTGCGGATCGCCTTCAACCGCACCTGCCAGAACTCATCTCCCAGCGACGCGATCAGTTGATCCGCGGCAATCGCGCCGTTGGCGTTGAGACCCAGCGTCTCCGCGGCCATCTCGCGGACCATCCAGTCGGTGTCTTTCAGTGCACGGGTGATCGTCTCCGCGGCAGGCTTCATCTGCGAGAAGGCGAGCGCGCTCACCGCAGCGCGCCGCACATGCGCGTCGGGATCGTGAATCAGCGCAGTCAACGCGGGGATCGATTCCTCGAGCTTCAAAAAGCCGATGACGCCGATGGCCTGCACACGCACGGCCGCATCCTGGTCCTGCAACGCTTCCAGCGCCGGCTTCAGCGTGTCCTTGCGGCGCAGCTCCTTGAGTGCGCGCAGCGCGCCCATGCGGACGAAAGCGTGGGCGTGCTTGACCAGCGGCAGGATGACGTCGGCGCAAGCCGGGTCCTTGAACTCGGCCATGCTGTCCGCCGCGGCGGCTGCGACAATCCTTTCGGGATCGACCAGCAGCTTGACCAGCGCACCCGCTGCCTCCGGCCCGTCGAACTCGCCGAGCGCCATCGCGACCTGCTGGCGCACACCGGCGTCGGGATCGGACACCATGGTGGCGAGATGGCCGACCGCTGCGGGATCGCCGGAATGACCGAGCGCGATGATGGCGACCCGGCGCTCGGCGGGATCGGCGGCCTGGAGCCGCTCGTCGGCGTCTTCGAGGTCGTCATAGGATTCGAACGGGCTCGACATGACTACCTCAGGAGATAGGGAATGTTGACGGTGACGGCGCCGGTCGGGCAATCCGCCTCGCAGGGCATGCAGTACCAGCACTCGTCATAGGCCATGTAGGCCTTGCCGGTCATGTCGCTGATGCGGAGCACGTCGAGCGGGCAGACGTCGACGCAGACCGTGCAGCCCTTGTCCGCGATGCACTTTGCATCGTCGACGACCACCGGAACCGATGTCTGATAGGAAGCGAGAGGCATCGTTGATCTCCTGTTGTTTTCGTTGCGCGGCGGATCAGGCGGTGGCGCGGATGCGCTGCTTGTCGTAGAGGTCCTTCTCGTCGTCGGAGATCGGCACGACATAAGGCTCCACCGCGCGCTTCTCGCTGGTCATCTTGCCGTCCTGCTTGGAGAGCAGCGTGTGGCAGAACCAGTTCTCGTTGTCCTTCTCCGGGAAATCCGTGCGCCAGTGATAAAGGCCCCAGCGGCTCTCTTCGCGATAGAGCGAGGCATGGGCCGCCATGTCGGCGCAGTCCATGATCGACTGCACTTCGAGGGCGCGGAGCAATTCGTGCGCATTGCGCGCGATCATCCGTTCCTGCATGTCCTCGCGCGCCTCGGCGAGGCGGCGCATGCCGAGCTCGTACTTTCGCGTCACCTTCGGCGGCTGCAGATAGTCGTTCACCAGGCGACGGGTCTTGTACTCGATCTGGTTCGGCGGGATGCCGTCCTCGCGCTTGGTCGGCGCCATCACGCGGTCGCGCTCGCTCGCCACCTCGCCCGCATCGAACTCGGCAAAGTCGTGGCTGTCGGCGAACTCCATCGCGTCGATGCCGGCGACGGAGCCGTTGGTGAAGGCACCCAGCATGTAGTTGTGCGGCACGCTCGCCATGTCGCCGGCAGCGTAGAGGCCGGGCACGGTGGTGCGCGCATTGTCGTCGACGAACACGCCGGAGGCGCTGTGGCCGGAGCAGAAGCCGATCTCGGAAATGTGCATCTCGATCGACTCGCTGCGGTAGTCGACGCCGCGCCCTTGCTGGAACAGGCCGCGCGTCGGTCGTTCCACCTTGTGCAGCGTCGATTCGATCTCCTCGATCGTGTTCGGATGGAGATGCTTGAGCTGTAGGAACACCGGCCCCTTGCCGGACAGCAGCTCGTTGTAGAACTCCAGCATCATCTGGCCCGACCAGTAGTCGCATTCGATGAAGCGCGAGCCTTCGTTGTTCGCGGTATAGGCGCCGAAGGGACCCGCGACATAGGCGCAGGCCGGGCCGTTATAGTCCTTGATCAGCGGGTTGATCTGGAAGCATTCGAGATTCGCGAGCGCCGCACCGGCGTGATAGGCCATCGCATAGCCGTCGCCGGAGTTGGCGGCGTTCTCGTAGGTGCCGAACATGTAGCCGGAGGTCGGCAGGCCCAGGCGGCCGGCCGCGCCCATGCAGAGGATTACGGCCTTGGCCTTGATGACCAGCATCTCGGCGGTCCGCGTGTTGACGCTAATGGCGCCGGCAATGCGGCCGTCCGCAGACTTCAGCAGCCGCGTTGCCATGTAGCGGTTGGAGATCAGGATGCGGGCGCGGCGAAGTTGGCGATACAGCGCCTTCTTCACGGTTTCGCCGTTCGGCATCGGCAGAACGTAGGTGCCGATGTGGTGCACCTTCTTCACGGCGTAATCGCCGTTCTCGTTCTTCAGGAAGCGGATGCCGAAGCTGTCGAGCTCCTCGATGATTTTGTAGCAGTTCTGGGCATATTTATAGACCGCCTTCTGGTCGACGATGCCGTCGTTGGCGATGGTGATTTCCTTGGTGTACTGCTCCGGCGTCGCGTAGCCGGGGATGACGGCGTTGTTCAAGCCGTCCATGCCCATCGAGATCGCGCCGGAGCGCTTGACGTTGGCCTTTTCGAGCAGAACGACGTTGGCCTTCGGGTTCTTCAGCTTTGCCTTCAACGCCGCCATCGGACCGGCCGTGCCGCCGCCGATGACCAGCACGTCGCAGGAAACCTCGGAAAGTCCGTCGACGATCTGATCTAGTGACATCGCTTGCTCCTGGTTCGCCGGCACGATCCGGCGCCTTTGCATCAGATTTGTTCAGGGAAGAGTCCGGCGATAGCAATTAGTTGTCGCCGGAGGAAAATTGCCGCTCTTTGGTTCATTTGCCCAAACCGCAGCCGCCCGTTTGACCGCAGCTTGGGCAAACGGGCATCAGCGCTCGACAAAGGCCTTCTCGATGACGAAGTGGCCCGGCTGGCTGTGATTGCCTTCGACAAGGCCGCGCGCCCCAAACATCGCGTGCAGTTCCTCCAGCATCGCTGGTCCTCCGCACAGCATGATGCGGTCGGTGTCCTTGTCGAGCGGCGACTGCCCGATATCGGCAAACAGCTGGCCGGATTCGAGCAGATCGGTGATGCGGCCGCGATTCCTGAAGGGCTCGCGCGTCACGGTCGGGTAGTAGACGAGCTTGTCCCGGATCAGCGGACCGAAGAACTCGTGGCTCAACAGGTTCTCGACGAGGTGCTCGCCATAGGCGAGTTCCGAGACCTGGCGGCAGCCATGGGCGAGAATGATGGTCTCGAAGTTCTCGTAGACGTCGGGGTCCTTGATCAGGCTTGCGAATGGCGCAAGGCCGGTGCCGGTCGAGAGCAGCAGCAGCCGCTTGCCAGGAAGGAGGTTCCCGGTGATCAGCGTGCCCGTGGCCTTGCGGCCGACCAGGATGATGTCGCCTTCCCTGATCTTCTGCAGGCGCGAGGTCAGCGGACCATCCGCCACCTTGATCGAGAAGAATTCGAGCGCCTCTTCATGGTTGGCGCTGGCCATGCTGTAGGCCCGCATCAACGGCTTGCCCTCGACCTCCAGGCCGATCATGGCGAACTGGCCGTTCTGGAAGCGGAAGCCGGGATCGCGCGTCGCCGTGAAAGAGAACAGGGATTCCGTCCAGTGCTTCACCGACAGAACCGTTTCCTTCTGAAAGGCGCTCATCGTCCGTCTCTCCTTCGTCGTGGCTTTCGCGATGCGGCGAAAGGTTTCGGAGAGAGGGCGTTCTCGCAACGTCGAACCGCTGCGTACGGTCGATTAGTTGCGAAATATCGCAGCGATCAATTCGTCATGCGCCGTCCGGCAATTAGTTGCTATCCCCAATGTTGCGGTCGTGCTTGGGAGAACCTTGGAGAACTCTCATGACCATGACCGCCTTGGTGGCACCGACCGTCGCAGACTACGAGGCGAGCGCCGATCTCGCCGCGCTCGTCGTCCGTACCACGCAAGACGATCAGCTCGAGCTTCGTGCCGAGCAGCTTCGCCTCGCCTGCAAATGCGCCCACTGCACCCGCGCCCGCTTCGACGGCCGCTTCCCCGAGCGCTTCCCCGGCATCGCGATCACGGATATCGGCGACCTCGGCTACGGGCTGAACATCTCGTTCTCGGACGGGCACAACCGGGGGATCTACCCGAAGCCGTATCTGCTGAGTTTGGCGGAGCGCTGACGCGCTCTCAGTTTGCCGAAGACTCGTAACCACGTTTGCGCGCGGCCAACTTCTCCCTGGGGTAATGGGTCCTGGATCGACGCTCGCTCAGCTCGCTGGTCCAGGACGACGCATGAGTCGCTCCCGTCTCTCCCCACCCCTTGATCCCGTTCACTTTTTCGCCCTCCCGCCCCTGCCCCATCTGGCACGAACATTGCTGCTCTTTAGAACGATTTGAACGTTCCGGAGGCGGACAATGCTGATGCAGGCGGCAAATGCGGTGCGCGGGACAGTTCCCGCAACGGGCCGATCCGCCGGCAGCTCATCGCTGCTCCTGACCGAGAACCAGTCGATCGGCGGGCCGCCGCCACTGATGGACAAGCTCACACTGCGCGAGCGCGAGCTGGTGCTGAAACAGGGCCGCCGCAAGGTGCTGAACCGCGGCCAGACGCTGTTCAGCCAGGGTGGCCGTCACGACGGCATCTGGCTGATCGAAAGCGGCCGCATCCGCGTGTTCTACACTTCACCGCTCGGGCGCGAGATCACGCTCGCCTATTGGCATGTCGGCAATTTCGTCGGCGGGCCCGAAGTGTTCGAGGGCACCGTGCATCAATGGTCCGGCGTTGCATCCAGCAATTGCGCCGTGGTGCACCTGCCCGGAAAAGAACTGCGTTCGCTCGCAGTCGAGATCCCCAACCTCGCCATCGGCCTGATCGAAGGCCTGACCTTCAAGGGCAAGTGCTATTCGGCGCTGGCACAGATGCTGGGTACGCGCTCGATCACGCAGCGCCTCGCGCACCTGATGCTTCACCTCGTGGAGCTCTACGGCGTGGAGGATGCCGACGGCACCGTGATCGCGGCCGCCTTCACCCATGCCGACATCGCCCACATGGTCGGCGCGACCAGGCAGTGGGTCACCATCAGCCTGAAGCGGATGCAGGAGAAGGGAATCGTCCTGACCAAGCGGTCCCAGATCGTGGTCTGCCGGCCCGACGTGCTGGAGGAGATGCGGGGCCAAGCCTTGGACTGAAAAGGCCTTGGACTGAAAAGGCCTCGGACTGAAAGGGCCGGCGACTAATGTCGATGCACATGCAAGTGGCTTTCAAGTGCAGAACTGCCCAAGGAGTATGCAATCACCTTTTCCCGGCAACTAATCGACTGCGACGGTAACTCCGGATTTGCCCTGCCCGCGGCCTCACCCAATCATGGCAACCACAGCACATCCAACCGAAAGAGGATGAGAATGGTCCGCCATCTTCCCACGCTCTCGATCGCGATGTCGGTGACGTCGCTCGCGCTTCTCATCGCACAGCCGGCGACGGCGGAAACCGTCACGATCGGCATCGGCACGCAGGATACGACGACCAATACCGTGACCGCCGGCGTCGTCATCCGCCAGCTCAAGCTGCTCGAGAAATATCTGCCGACCGAGGGCAAATACGCCAACGTCAAGTTCGAGATGGAGTGGCAGAACTTCACCTCCGGTCCGCCCGTCACCAATGCGATGATGGCGAACAAGCTGCAGATCGGCATGATGGGCGACTATCCGCTGATCGTGAACGGCTTCACCTTCGAGAGCAATCCGGAGAGCAAAAGCCGCCTGATCGGCATCGCCGCCTACAGCCTGTCCGGCTCCGGCAACGGCATGGTGGTGCATAAGGATTCCGCCTACTACGATCTCGCCGATCTCAAGGGCAAGCTCGTCAGCGTTCCCTTCGGCTCCGCCGCGCATGGCATGGTGCTGAAGGCGCTGCAGGACCGCGGCTACCCCGCCGATTTCTTCCAGCTCGTGAGCCAGAGCCCGGAGGTCGGCTCGACCAATCTCCAGGAGAAGAAGATCGACGCGCATGCCGACTTCGTCCCCTTCGCCGAGCTGTTGCCGTTCCGCGGTTTTGCACGGAAAATCTTCGACGGTGTCGAGACCAATCTGCCGACCTTCCACGGCATCGTGGTGCGCACCGACTTTGCCGAAAAATACCCCGAAGTCGTCGTCGCCTACATGAAGGCGATTATCGCCGCCAACCAGTGGCTGCGCGACAATCCAAAACTCGCCGCCGAAAAGATCCAGGAATGGACCGGCATCAGCAAGGAAGTCGTCTACATCTTCTTAGGCCCCAGCGGCAACATGACGACCGATCCCTCGATCAAGCCCGCGCTGATCGATGCCGCCACCACCGACGTCAAGGTGCTGCAGAACCTCGGGCGCATGAAGGAGTTCGACCCCAAGAAGTGGGTCGACGACAGCTACATCCGCAAGGCCTATGCGGAGATGAAGCTGGACTATGACACTCAGCTCGCCAGCACGAAGAATTATGAGATTTCGGGCGAGGATAATTTCTGCAAGAAGCCGATCGGCGATCCCCGCAAGGCGGGCGAAGTCTGGGTCGACGAGGCCGGCATCCTGCCCTTTTCAAGCGCAACTTGCACGCTCGGCGCCTATGCCGACTACAAGGCCAAGGGCAAGAAGATCAACGTCACTTACGTCTTCGACACCGCCCGCGGCATCAAGCTGTTCGCGGACCAGGCCTTCTTCGCGGTCGGCAGCGACGAGATCGCACCGTTCCTCCTGAAGAAGGACGCCGAAGCCTATGCCGCCAAGATCAGCGGCAAGGTGCTCGGCTTCGAGGACGCGGTGAAGGCGGCGGTGACCGGAGGCAAGACGTGAGCAGCCCCGCCATTTTGCGGCATCCTGAAGACACCATGCAGACTGCGATGCCCGACGCGCCGCCGGCGCCCAGCGCCACGCCGCAAAGCGCGCCGGCATCGTTCGGCACGCTCGCGCTGCGCTGGTACCGGCTCAACCAGGGCAGCCTGCGGGCGACCGCGATCGGCATCGCCTCGCTGATCGCGTTCCTGATCGTCTGGCACCTGCTCACGACCTACCGCGTCGTCTTCTTCGTGCGCTTCACCAACGTACCCTCGCCGCTCGCGGTCTATGCGAGCTTCACCAAGGCGATCCACGATCCAAAATTCCTGATGCACATCCTCTTGAGCTGCCGGCGCATCCTGATGGGATTTTCGCTCGCCGCTTTGGTCGGCGTGCCGCTCGGGCTGATCATGGGCCGCTTCAAGCTGATCCACGAGATCATCTTCCCGGTTGCGGAAGTGCTGCGGCCGATCCCGGCGATCGCCTGGGTGCCGATGGCGATCATGCTGTGGCCGACCAACGAGCAGAGCATCGTTTACATCACCTTCCTCGGCTCGTTCTTCCCGATCCTCGTCAACACGCTGCACGGCATGTCGCTGGTCGATCCCGTGCTGGTGCGCGCCGCGCAATGCCTCGGTGCGCGCGAGCGCTCGATCTTCCGCGAGGTGTATTTCCCGGCCTCGCTGCCGCACATCTTCACCGGCCTCACCGTCGGCATGGGCGTGGCCTGGGTGTCGCTGATCGCCGCCGAGATGATCTCGGGCCAGTACGGCATCGGCTATTTCACCTGGGAAGCCTACTCGCTGGTGCAATACGCCGACATCGCGCTTGGCATGATCGCGATCGGCGTGCTCGGATTGGGCTCGAGCCTCCTGATCCGCGGCGCCGGCCAGATCGTGATGCCATGGAGGGCGAAATGAGCGAGATCAAAGTCGTCGCGCCGAAGGGCCACATCGAGGTCAAGAATTTCTCCCTCAGCTATGACAGCATCGAAGGTCCGGTTGAGGCCGTCACCGACACGCAGATCCACGTGAAGCCCGGCGAGTTCGTGTCCATCGTCGGCCCCTCCGGCTGCGGGAAGTCGACGCTGCTCAACGCGGTCGCGGGCTTCCTCAAGCCGACCACAGGCATCGTCACCGTCGACGGCGAACCCGTCAACGGGCCGAGCGCCGAGCGCGGCATGGTATTCCAGCAATATTCGCTGTTTCCCTGGAAGACGGTGCGGGAGAACGTCGAGTTCGGCCTCAAGATGCGCGGCATGTCGCGCTCGCAGCGCGAGCGCGCCGCGCGCACCCTGCTCGGCCTCGCCGGCCTGGAGGCGTTCGAAAAGCACTATCCGGAGCGGTTGTCCGGCGGCATGAAGCAGCGCGTCGGCATCGTGCGGGCGCTGGCGACGGGGCCAAAGGTGCTGCTGCTCGACGAGCCGTTCGGCGCGCTCGATGCGCAGACCCGGGTCATCATGCAGCAGATCCTCACCAACATGTGGCAGCGGCTGAAGATCTCGGTGCTGTTCGTCACCCACGACATCGACGAGGCGATCTTCCTCTCCGACCGCGTCTACTGCATGACCGCGCGCCCCGGCTCGATCAAGGCGGAAATCCCGATCCCGCTGGAGCGGCCGCGGCAGCAGTCGATGATGATGTCCTCGGAGTTCCTGGCGCTGCGCCGCGGATTGATGTCGCTGATCCGCGAAGAGAGCCTGAAAGCCATGGGCGGCGAGATCACCGATCTCGGCATGCAGGGGCTGAACATCGAACTGCACGGCCACTCGCTGGCGGACGTGCTGTAGGCGCTGGCCCCCTTCTCCCCCTGTGGGAGAAGGTGGCGCGAAGCGCCGGATGAGGGGTTGCCTCAGCAGATTCAAATCGCGAGAGAGTCACTCGCGGAGAGAGACCCCTCACCCGGCTCCGCGTGCCGCGGAGCCACCCTCTCCCACAAGGGGAGAGGGTGAGATCCTCACTTGAACCAGTGCACCAACCCGATGCTGATCGCGAGCAGCAGCATCAGGGACAGCGTGACCGCGGCGGTCACGCGTCCCCCGACATTGGCGAGCACGCGCACATCGACGCCAAGACCAAGTGCGGCCATTGACACCACGGTGAGGAAGCCCGTGATCGTCGTCAGTGGGCTCACGACGCTTGTGGGCACGACTTCGAGCGAGCGTAACGTTGCCAGTGCCAGAAAACCCAGGATGAACCAGGGCACCAGGCGGAAGAAGCCGACGGATTTCTTCTGTGCACCGCCCTGCCGGGACATGAACAGCGAGAGCGCGATCACCACCGGTCCCAGCATCAGCACGCGCATCAGTTTCACCAGCGTGCCGATCTGCGTGCTGACCAGCCCCGCCGGCAGCGTCGCGGCCAGCACTTGCGGCACCGCGTAGACGGTGAGGCCCGCAAGAATACCGTATTGCGTCGCCGATAATTGCAGCAGCGGGATCAGCAGCGGCAGGCCCAGCACCATCATCACGCCGAGAATCGCCGTGAACGAGATCGAGGACGCGATCTCGTCGCTGTCGGCGCCGATGATCGGCGCCACCGCCGCAATCGCTGAATTGCCGCAGATCGAATTGCCACAGGCGATCAGGATCGACAGTCGCGTCCCCAGGCCAAGCAAC
Organism: Bradyrhizobium guangdongense; assembly: GCF_006483445.1. Lineage (GTDB taxonomy): Bacteria > Pseudomonadota > Alphaproteobacteria > Rhizobiales > Xanthobacteraceae > Bradyrhizobium > Bradyrhizobium guangdongense_A. Next base: position 38,471 of record NZ_PPPT01000071.1, read on the forward strand.
CGGCTCAGGCCAAAGCTGACCGCCAGCGCGACCACGACAATGGCGGCAATCGAGGCAAGCAAAGCGACGCCCGAGGCAGCAATCGCGGCAAAGCTGATGGATGCCCCCAGCAGCATGACCGCGACTTCGAGCAGCTGCTTGGCGCTGAAGGCGATGCCGGCCTGCCAACGCTCGGACGGTTTCCAGAAACTGCGCACGGCCATGCCGAGCAGGATCGCCATGACCAGCGCTTCGACATAGGGGTGTGCGAAATAATGCCGTTCGACGCCTTCGAGGCTTGCGGAAATGCCGGCCACCCCGATGCACAGGAGAATGCCGGGGATCAGCGCTGCGATACGGCTCGCGGGGGTTGCCGTTCCTGTGCCGGCTGCGGAGGATACTTTCTTATCGGCCACTCAAGTCTCCCGAAGGAGAAGATTTTATACGCCCGAAGGCGCGAGTGGATAATATATTTCCAAGCGGGAGCTATGAAAGCAAGTAATGTCCTTCGGCGTCAATCATCCACACGTGCGAGCGTTTCGCGCGGGAGCGTTGGGCCGATCAGGCGATCCGGAAGATTAGAAGATCAGGCGATCAGAAGATCAGATTCTTTGCGAGCGCGGCGACGCGGCTAAAGCCGTCGAAAACGCCGGGCTCGAAGAAGGCCGCGCGGGCCAGAACGATGGCGCCGACCAGCGACCAGAACAGGCCGGTGCCGGTCCAGAGCAGATATTTGGACGCGCGCGACTGCGGCCGGGCATCCCCTTGGGGGGCCAGGCGCTCGCCAAACGGCTCGAAATTCACGCGTTCCATCGCAGCCAATCCATCAATTTCTGGCTGAAATGTCGTCGTTTCCAGCCCAAACAGCAATGGAAGCGATTGGCTTTTTTGGTCCTTGGAGGGGAAACTCCTTCCGCCGGGCGATGCAAGCACGATAGTTTTCTTCTCGGAGCCGAGCCGTCCCCTCTGGAGAGCGGGATGCCGGCCGCGTTGATCTCGTCGACTCCTGCGTGACCGCCTTGCTCACCAGGTGTCGGGTCGCGCGACGCCGCCCGCCAAACCCGTCGGCATGCCCCGTGCTGGTCGTTGCTTGCGCCCATCATGGCGGCGGCAAGGGTCAAGCACCGGAGCCCATCGGGCCAGAGTTGAACGTTCCAGGCATCATTCCCCTTCGCGTTCCCGTTCGATCGCAAATCGCTGGGCCATAACAAGAATTTCAGGGGAAAGGGGGTGACGCCGAACCAGAGATGAATTACGAGTCATAATTCATAAATGAGAGACGTGCCGGGCAATAATCGGCGCGTGCTGCGCGCCGAACTCAGGAGCGTTGAATGACCGAAGCGCGAGCCACGGCCAAGGTGACCAAGCTCAATCGCGTCGAGCGCAACGCCTGGACCAAGCAGAAGATCTTTGAGGCCGCGACCAAGGTCGTCGGCAAATATGGCTATGCGGAAGCGTCCGTCGCCCGCATCACCGAGCAGGCCGGCGTCGCGCAGGGTACCTTCTACAATCACTTCGAGAGCCGGCAGGAATTGCTGGATCAGCTCCTGCCAAAGATCGGTCTCGACATGGTGCATTTCATCCGCGCCCGCACCGGCACGGCGGATGCAGCGCGTCAGGAGATCGAGCGCTTCTCCGCGTTCTTCGACTTCATCCGCGAAGTCCCGGAATTCCTGCGCATCCTCAACGAAGCCGAATTCTTTGCGCCTTCCGGCTACCAGAAGCACCTCGACAACATCTCCACCGCCTATGTCCGTATCCTGCGCCGCGCCCGGCTTGCGGGCGCGATCGCGGATTTCAGCGACGAGGAGTTCGAGGCCATCGTCCACATGCTGATGGGTGCGCGCGGCTATCTCAGCCGTCGCTACTCCTATTCGGCTGACGGCGTCACCGCCGTGCCCGACCACGTCATCTCGGCCTATCGCAAGCTGATGACGCGCGGCCTGTTCAACGCTTCCGGGGAGAAGACGACGCCATGAACATCGAGCGCCCGCGCAGGCCACTCGACCTCGCCTCGGCGATTGCCGAAGGCGACATCCGCTGCCTCCTGATGGTGCTGGTGCATATGACCGGCGACGAGCGCTGGCTCGAGCCGCCCTATCTGCCCAAGCGCGACATCCGCCTCATTCCCGAGCCTGATGCCGGAGTGCCGAAGGACGTTCAGGACGAAATCCGCGCCGCCGTCGTCAAGCTCTTTGCCGAGGGCACGCCAAGCCCCGTTATCACCGATCCCGGCGAAGCGCTTCTGCTGAAGATGATGCGCGCCTGCCTCGGCGAAAACGTCGCGCCGGAATACGCGCCTCTGATGCGCGAAGAGATGGGCTTTATCTCGCGCGAGGCACCCTGGACCAGGCGCCCCGCGGACGAGAAGCTCGCGCAACAGCATGTCCTGATCGTCGGTGCCGGCGTCTGCGCCATCGCGCTCGGCGTCGCGCTCGGCCATCTCGGTATCCCCTACACCATCGTCGAGAAGAATGCCGAGCTCGGCGGCACCTGGTGGATCAACCGCTATCCCGGATGCGGCGTCGACACGCCGAACCATTCCTATTCCTACTCCTTTGGCTCGCTCAATCCCTGGACGCGCTATTTCTGCCAGCGCGAGGAATTGCTCGCCTATCTGCAGAAGGTCGCGGACGAATACGGCATCCGAAAGCACCTGCGCGTCAACACCGAGCTGACCTCGTCGCGCTGGGACGAAGGCAAGCGGCGCTGGATCTCGACGCTGAAGACCCTCGACGGCGAAGAGACCTTCGAATCGACCGCACTGGTCTCCGCCATCGGCCAGCTCAACGATCCCTCCCGCGCCCACTTCAAGGGCGAGGAGACCTTCCAAGGCCAGATCCTGCATTCGGCGCTGTGGTCAGGCGATATCAAGCTCGACGGCAAGCATGTCGCCGTGATCGGCACCGGCGCAACCTCGATGCAGCTCGTGCCTGCGATCGCCGACCGCGTCGCCTCCGTCACCGCCTATCAGCGCACCGCGCAATGGGCGCGGCCGGTGAAAGGCTACTCGGACCCGATCACGGAAGGTGCGCAATGGCTGCTCGCGCATCTGCCCTTCTATGTGAAATGGTACCGCTTCAACATGTTCTGGCGCTACGGCGACGGCCTGTTGCCTTTCCTGCGCAAGGACCCGGCCTGGCCGCACCCCGAGCGGGCCGTCAACAAGGGCAATGACCGGCACCGGCAGGAGCTGACCGACTTCATCCTCTCGGAACTGAAGGACCGCCCCGACCTGATCGCTAAATGCGTGCCGGCCTATCCGCCCTATGGCAAGCGCATCCTGCTCGACAACAACTGGTTCAAGACGCTGACCAAGGACAATGTCGAGCTCGTCACCGACGCGATCGACCATTTCGATCGCGGGGGCATCGTCACGTCCGACGGCGAGCGGCGTCCTGCCGACATCATCGTGATCGCCACCGGCTTCAAGGTCACCGAGATGGCCGCGCGCCTCAACATCACCGGACGCGGGGCCAAGAACCTGCGCGACGCCTGGGCGAACGACAACCCGACGGCGTTCCTCGGCCTTACCGTGCCCGACTTCCCGAACTTCTTCTGCATGCTCGGTCCGAATTCCGGTCCGGCGCATGGCGGCAGCGTGATCTTCCAGTCGGAATGCCAGGCCCGCTACATCTCCGCCTGCCTCGTCGACATGATCGAGCAGGACATAGCCGCGATCGACGTCCGCCCGGACGTGCTCGACGATTACGTCCGCAAGGTCGATGTCGAGCACGAGGCGATGATCTGGACCCACAAGGGCATGACCACCTACTACCGCAACAAGAAGGGCCGCGTGTTCTCGGCCATGCCATGGCGCTTCGTCGACTACTGGCGCATGACCCATGATCCGGACTTTGGGCAGTACCGGCTGACGAAGGCGCAAGCAACGTAGCCGCGCAAACGGTGCACCCTCTCCTCCCTTGTGCAGGGCAATCGCATATGCGTTTTCCATTGTTCGGCATGCTCGTGCCACAAACTCGTCATGCCCGGGCTTGTCCCGGGCATCCACGTTCTTCGTGCTGCGGGAAAGGTCGTGGATGGCCGGGACAAGCCCGGCCATGACGATGTGGATATGTTCGTGCTCCAGGTATCACAGGGCATATGCGATTGCCCTGCCCTTGCGGGAGAGGGTGGCTTCGCGAAAGCCAACGTCATCGCGCTTCAGCGGCCGGAGGCAACTCGTGCGCCGTCGACCGCATAGGGCCGCTGCTTCGTCTGCGTCGGGTGAACGAGGAATGCCGGCGGCTGCGTCGGACGCGGGCTCGACCGGACATACGGCTCCCACTTCAGATAGTGCGCGCGGCGTTTGCGCGAGATTCGTTCCCGCGTCCAGTATCCCGCTCCGAACGAGACGGCGGCAATCGAGATCAAGATGAGCAAGCCAAGCATTCGCAGCATTCCGTGGTAAGTCCGGCGCACCATCTGGCGCCATGAACCTAACCTCGGTGTGTCTGCATTGAGGAATTTTCGCGATTGCGAAACCTTATCTTCGCAATCATTTCCGCGTGAGCACGGAACTATTGCGAACGAGCAAATCCTATGTGCAACTCGCTTCAGTTGTAGGCATGGTTGTGCCCATTCCGGCGCCGTTATGCCGCGAGTCCCTCGGTCGGCGAGAACGGCAGGCCGAGACTCTCTGCCACCGCCTTGTTGGTGATGCGGCCGCGATAGACGTTGAGACCGTTGCGCAAGTGCGGATTTTCCAGCACGGCTGCAAAGCCGTGCTTCGCAAGCTGCAGGCCGAACGGCAGCGTCGCGTTATTGAGCGCCTGGCTCGACGTCACTGGCACCGCGCCCGGCATGTTGGCGACGCAGTAATGCACGACACCGTCCACCTCATAGGTCGGATCGGCATGCGTCGTCGGCCGCGAGGTCTCGAAGCAGCCACCCTGGTCGATCGCGACGTCGACCAGCACCGAGCCCGGCCGCATCGATGACAGCATTTTGCGGGTGACGAGCTTTGGCGCGCTGGCGCCGGGCACCAGCACCGCACCGATCACAACGTCGGCGGCGAATACTTCCTCCTCAACCGACTCGATCGTCGAGAAGCGCGTGCGCACGCGACCGGCAAAGAGATCATCCAGTTGGCGCAGACGCGGGATGGAGCGGTCGATCACGGTGACTTCGGCGCCGAGGCCCGCGGCCATGCGTGCCGCCTGGGTTCCGACCACGCCGCCACCGAGCACCACGACGCGGGCGGGCTGCACGCCCGGCACGCCGCCGAGCAGCACGCCGCGGCCGCCAGCCGACCGCCTGAGCGCGGCGCCGGCTGCCTCGATCGCGAGGCGGCCGGCGACTTCGCTCATCGGCGCGAGCAGCGGGAGGTGACCGCTCGCGTCAGTGACGGTTTCGTAGGCAATCGCAGTCACGCCGGACGCGATGAGACCCCTGGTCTGCTCCGGATCCGGCGCAAGGTGGAGATAGGTGAAGAGGATCTGGTTCTCGCGAAGCTGGGTCCACTCGCTCTTCTGCGGCTCCTTCACCTTCACGATCATGTCCGACTTGGCAAAAATGTCGCGCGCGTTGTCCGCGATCGCAGCCCCGGCCCGCCGATAGATCTCGTCCGAGGCGCCGATGCCGTCGCCGGCGCCGGTCTCCACCGTGACCTTGTGCCCGGCCGCGACATATTCGCGGACGGCGCCCGGGGTGAGCCCGACGCGATATTCCTGCACCTTGATTTCCTTGGGAACACCGACCCGCATCGTAAGCTCCTTGCTCAAACCCTTGAATCGCCTCTCAATGGTATCGACAGCGCCGGTTTGGTTTCGTGCAAATATCGCGTAGTTTCGCTCTTTCGACGCCGGTTTCCGGCGCCGTTTGGCTCTTTCACGCTGGAAACGAAACCGTGGCTCTGGACCGAAAAGATCTCGCCATCCTCGCGGAACTCACCACCAATGCGCGCGCAAGCCATACCGAGCTCGCCACCAAGGTCGGGCTCTCGAGCACGGCCCTGGCGCGGCGGCAAAAGGCGCTGGAGGACGATGGCTACATCGAGGCCTACCAGGCCGCGCTCGATCTCGCGCAGTTCGGCCTCACCACGACAGTGCTGGTCCGGATCGCGCTGGAGAGCCAGAGCGACGAGGCGCTGAAGGCGTTCGAGGCGGAGGTGGTCAAATGCCCCTCGGTGGTCCGCTGCTTCCTGATGTCGGGCACCGACGACTACATCCTGATCGTGCTGGCGCGTGACATCCAGGATTTCGAGCGCATCCACCGCACCGAATTGTCACGCCTGCCGCGCGTCGCACGCGTGCAGTCGAGCTTCGCGCTACGCGAGGTGGTCAACCGCGCCGTGCCGCCGGTGGTGTTTCGTGAGACGCAACGCTAGGCGTGATTCGGAAAAATTCGGAGCGGTTTTCGCTCGTTTCGAACGCGAATGAGGGCATCTGACGCCAAATGCAACGGCTTGGCCCACACCTTGCGATGATGGCAATATACACCTGATTTGCCCGACGGGTCAAGGGCTATTTCGAAAAATCCGTAGCGCCTCGCACCTCGGCCCGGCTACTGTGCATGGGGTTGTTTTCAACCGATATTGCCGACCCCGCACGGCCATCCGGCATTTACGACGGAAAATCCGCCGCCTGCACATGGATGCGGTCCGCATGCAGGGACCAGTGATGCAACGCCTGGTCCTTGCAGAATTTCTGCTTCGCCTGCTCGGTGGCTTCGCTTTCGTCCGAAGCCTCGATCTCCAGGGTGCCCTGGCAGACTTCGCTCTGCCGGCCGTACTGCCCGAGCACGTCCTTCATGAACCTGACGACATAGCGTGACATGGCACCTCCTGCAGCCCCGGCCGCATTCTAATCCCATTCTGTCCGACTGAGGGAGAGGGATTTTGATGCGGATCAAGGTCAGCCACGGTTCCGCTACCCCGGTGTGACGCCAAACGCCTTGCGGAAGCGCTCCGCGTAGTGCGGCCAGACGTCGGGGTTGATCACCCGCGGCGGGCGCTTGCCGTCGAGCGCGGCCAACACCTGCTCGGCCGCGATGCGGCCCATGTTCTGGCGGGCTTCGATGGTGACCCCCGCGGTATGTGGGCTCGCCAGCACATTGTCGAACTGCAGCAGCGGATGGTCCGGCGGCGGCGGCTCCTTGGACCAGACGTCGAGGCCGGCGCCGGCGATGCGCTTGTCGCGCAAGGCCCCAAGCAGCGCATCCTCGTCATGGATGAAGCCCCGCGCCGTGGTGACGAAATAGGCATGCGGCTGCATCAGCGCGAACTCGCGCACCCCGATCATGCCGCGGCTGCCCTTGTCGAGCGGACAGGAGATCGACACGAAGTCGGCACGGCGCAGGAGCTCGTCGAGCTCGACCTTCTCGCCGCCGCGCGCGGCCATCTCCTCGGCCGTGAGGTACGGGTCGTAGGCCAGCACCTTCATGCCGAGCAGCGTGCTGCACAGCGCTGCGATACGGCGGCCGACATTGCCGAGCCCGACGATGCCGACGGTCTTGTGCTCGACCTCATTGCCGACGAGATCGTTGCGGTTGACGTTGCGCTCCCTGCGCAGCCGGCGGTCGGACTGGATAATCCGCTTCGACAGCGTGAGCATCATGGCGAGCGCGTGCTCGGCGACCGAATGCGCGTTGCCGCCGGACTGGTTGACCACGAGCACGCCCGCCGCCGTACAGGCCTCGACATCGACGGGATCGAAACCCGCACCGTTGGAGGACACGAGCAGGAGGTTCGGCATCCGCTTCAGGAGGTCGGCATGGACGTGGAAATGCGGCGCCAGCTCGTCGCGTGCAGCCCCAACCTGGTAGACATGCGCGGCCTCGAGGACCGGCGCAAAATCAGCCTCCGGACTATCGTTTTCGAGCCGGTCGAGCCGGACGTCGGCCCGCGCTTTCAGGATGTCGATGTAGATGGGGTTGGCGAGATATTTGACGTAGAAGACGCGCTTGCTGTTGACCGACATCGACCTGCTTCCGGCTCCAGATGGAGGCCGTGCAGGACCGGCGCGGCATGCGCCCCCTCCATGCTGTCCTCCCGTTCTCTTTGTTGTCGCGGCTTATGACACGGCGACGCCGGCCAAGGCAGACCCTGCGGCGCAGATCGCCATGCCGGCGCGGACATGTTGACAATCCCGCGGGTCAGGTCAAGTTCGGACCCCAAAGCACCTGAATTGGGCGGCCGCGATTTGCGCTCGGGATCATCATCGCGGCAAGGGAGGACGAGATGGCGATTGCGGAGCAGCACACCCCTCCCCCGACACCTCACGACAAGGCGGAAAAGACCTGGCACGGCATCGTGCTCCAGACCCTGAAGCGGAACGACGTCAACCTCGTGCCCTACGTGCCCGACCGGGTGCTGACGCCGCTGATCAAGAACCTGCACGCCGACCCCTTCTTCACGACCTTTGCGACCGCGCGTGAGGAGGAAGCCGTCGGCATCCTCGCCGGCGCATGGATGGCCGGCCGGCGCGGCGCGCTGCTGATGCAGACCTCGGGCTTTGCCACACTCGCCAACGTGCTGGCCTCGCTCGCGGTGCCCTATCAGATTCCGCTGATCATGTTCGTGTCCGAGCGCGGCACGCTCGGCGAATTCAACTACGGCCAGGCGCTGGTCTGCCGCACCACGCGCCCGGTGCTGGATTCGCTGGCGCTCGAGCACCACACCATCACCCGGATCGACGAGCTCGAATTCATCGTCGACCGCTCGATCAAGCAGGCCGTCGCCACGCAGGCGCCGGTCGCGCTGATCCTCAACCCGCTGCTCACCGGCGGCAAGACGTTCGACAAGTGAGATCAGCCATGACGTCAGCCAATCGCAACACCAAGGTCATGAACCGCTACGACGTCACCTCGCGCCTGATCGGCAAGCTCAGGAACGAGGAGGCCGTGATCGGCGGCATCGGCAACACCAATTTCGACCTCTGGGCCGCCGGCCATCGCCCGCAGAATTTTTACATGCTCGGCAGCATGGGACTGGCCTTCCCGATCGCACTCGGCGTCGCGCTGGCGCAGCCCGATCGCCGTGTCATTGCGCTGGAGGGCGACGGCTCGTTGCTGATGCAACTCGGCGCGCTCTCGACCATCGCATCGCTGAAGCCGAAGAACCTCACCATGATCGTGTTCGACAACGGCATCTACCAGATTACCGGTTCGCAGCCGACGCCGGCCGCTTCGGTTGCCGACATCGTGGCGATCGCGGTCGGTTCGGGGCTGACCAACAGCGTCTGGGCTGCGGATGAAGAGGACTTCGAGCGCCTTGTTGATGAATCCTTGAGCGCGTCCGAACCCACCTTGATCGCACTGCGCATCGACGACCAGCCGGGCGTCGGCACCACCCGCCGCGATCCCGTTCAGATTCGTGAACGGTTCATGCATGGGCTCGGCGTGCGCCAGCCGCTTTAATGATCTGTAATTAACTACACAGCCATCTGACCACTGCGTGATTGCCATCGCAGTGCGAGATTGTGCTATGCGGGATGGATGACCGTCCTCCTCCGGATTTCTGCCTGGATCCTGGCTGCCGCCGTCGCCTTTGCAACACTTGGCCCGGCCAGCCTTCGACCCCATTCCGACCTCGGCCAGGACGGCGAGCACGCGCTCGCCTTCGTTCTCGTCGGCCTTGCCTTTGGATTGGCTTATTCAAAACGGCGCTGGTCGGTCGCGATGATCGCCGTCCTCCTGATCGGCGTGCTCGAATTGTTGCAATTCTTTGCACCCGGCCGCCATGCGCGGCTGGAAGATTTTGTCGTCGACGCCCTCACCGCCTGCGTCGGCTTTGTGCTGTCGGCTGCAGTCGAATGGACCATCGCACGCCTGCGCACCAACACCATGACAAGCGAAGGCCCCGCGGAGTAGATCTCCGCAGGGCCCGCGGATCTCGCGACGAACGGTCAGTCGATGATCTTGATGACCTTGCGCGTCCGCGGCTCGACGATCACACGACGGTCGTTCACGACCGCGTAGCGATACTCGGTGTAGTTCGGCACCGGATGCAGCACGACGGTGGGCGGCAGGGGCTCGCCGACAACCACGCGCTCCTCCACCACGACCGAGTGGTCGCGCGGGAGGCCGCCCAGAACGGCATTCGGGATTTCCAGGCCGGCGCCGACGGCCGCACCGACGGTGCCGCCGACCATCGCGCCGATCGGACCGCCGACCTCGCCGCCCGCACGCGCGCCATTCCGGGCACCCTGCTCGGTGGTCGACTGGGCAAAGGCTGCGCCTGACGCGAGCAGCGACGCGGCAACCAACGAAATCGCAAGACGGGTCTTCATGTCCAAATCTCCAGTGTTGTGATGCGCTCACAACCGATGGAAACGGCGATCGTTCCGGTTCCATCACGGTCGAAGCGCAGCACACAACTGGAGCGTTACTGCGTAACAGTTCCGGCAGCGGCGATCTCGTGGCCTGCCATCAATTCGAGCGCGCGCACCATCGCCGAGTGATCCCAGGCCTTGCCGCCATGCGCGGTGCAAGACGAGAACAATTGCTGGGCGAACGCCGTGCTCGGCAGTGACAGGCCGAGTGAACGCGCGCCTTCGAGCGCAAGGTTGAGATCCTTCTGGTGCAGCTCGATCCGAAAGCCCGGATCGAAATTGCGCTTCACCATACGCTCGCCATGGACTTCGAGAATCCGCGACGAGGCAAAACCGCCCATCAGCGCCTGCCGCACCAGCGCGGGGTCGGCGCCCGCCTTGGACGCGAACAGCAGCGCCTCGCTCACGGCCTCGATGGTCAGCGCGACGATGATCTGGTTGGCGACCTTGGTAGTCTGGCCGTCACCATTGGCGCCGACGCGGGTGACGTTCTTGCCCATCTTGTAGAACACGGCCTTCATTGTGTTGAAGGCACGCTCGGGTCCGCCGATCATGATGGTGAGGCTCGCTGCCTTGGCACCGACCTCGCCGCCCGACACCGGCGCGTCGAGATAATCAGCCCCGAGCGCCTCGATCTTATTCGCAAACTCCTTGGTCGCGAGCGGCGAGATCGAGCTCATGTCGACCACGATCTTGCCCTTGGAGATCCCCTCCGCGACGCCGTCCTTGCCGAACAGCACGGCCTCCACATGCGGCGTGTCCGGCACCATGATGATCACGGCGTCCGCCTCCTGCGCGACCTCCTTTGCCGACTTGCAGGCAATGCCACCGCCGGCGATCAGCTCGGGTGCGATGGCGCCGACGTCATGCAGGAACAGGCGATGGCCCGCAGCCTGCAGATGGCCGGCCATCGGCCGTCCCATGGTGCCAAGTCCAATGAAGCCGATATCGATCATTTCAGGAATCCTCAGGTCTCGAAGGTTTGCGCGGCGTGCCAGGACAGGCCTTCCAGCGTCGTGGTGCGCGGCTTGTATTCGCAGCCGACCCAACCGCGATAACCGATCGCGTCGAGATGGCGGAACAGGAAGGGATAGTTGATCTCGCCGGTTCCGGGCTCGTGGCGGCCCGGATTGTCGGCGAGCTGGATATGGGCGATCTGCGGGAGATATTCCTGCATGGTGCGGGCGAGATCGCCCTCCATGATCTGCATGTGATAGATGTCGTACTGAACGAACAGGTTGTTCAAGCGCACCTCGGAGATGAGCTGCACCGCCTGCTCGGTCCCATTGAGGAAGAAGCCGGGAATGTCGAGCGTATTAATCGGCTCGACCAGCAGCTTGATGTTCTCCCGCGCCAGAGTCGAAGCGGCAAAACGCAAATTTCCGACCAGCGTCTCGTTCAGCTCGCGCGGATCGGCACCCTCGGGCGCGATGCCGACGAGGCAATTGAGCTGATCGCAGTCGAGCGCCTTGGCATAATCGATGGCGCGGAACACGCCGTCACGGAATTCGGCGACCCGGTCCGGCAGGATGGCGATGCCGCGCTCACCCGCCCCCCAGTTGCCGGCGGGCAGATTGTGCAGCACCTGGGTGAGCCCGTGGCTGTCGAGCTGCTCGCGCAGCACCGCCTCGTCGAAATCATAGGGAAAGAGATATTCGACCCCGTTGAAGCCTGCGGCCTTCGCCGCGGCGAAGCGGTCGACAAACGGCATCTCGTTGAACAGCATGGTGAGGTTGGCGGCGAACTTCGGCATGATGTGCGTCCTCCCTATTCGGCCGGCTGGAGCACGCTGGGCCGCGCGCTTGCGACCTCGTCGAGCGGCAGATCCAGCACTTCCTCGAACTCGACGATGTTGTCGATCTCGGTACCCATCGCGATATTGGTGACGCGCTCCAGGATGAACTCGACCACCACGGGCACGCGGTGCTTGGCCATCAACTCGCGCGCGGTCGCAAAAGCGGCCTGCGCGTCCTTCGAGTCCCTGACGCGGATCGCCTTGCAGCCGAGACCTTCGGCGACAGCCACATGGTCGACGCCATAGACGCCGAGCTCGGGCGCGTTGATGTTCTCGAAAGAAAGCTGGACGTGATAGTCCATCTCGAAACCGCGCTGCGCCTGGCGGATCAGGCCGAGATAGGAATTGTTCACGACGACGTGGATGTAGGGCAGATTGAACTGCGCCCCGACCGCGAGCTCCTCAATCAGGAACTGGAAGTCGTAATCCCCTGAAAGCGCCACGATGTCGCGATCCGGACAGGCCGCGCGCACGCCAAGGGCGGCGGGCAATGTCCAGCCGAGCGGCCCCGCCTGCCCCGCATTGATCCAGTTGCGCGGCTTGTAGACGCCAAGAAACTGCGCGCCTGCGATCTGCGACAGCCCGATCACCGAGACGTAGCAGGTGTCGCGACCGAAGGCCTTGGTCATCTCCTCATAGACGCGCTGCGGCTTGATCGGCACGTTGTCGAAGTGGCTCTTGCGTAGCATCGAGCGCTTGCGATCGAGGCAGGCGGCGGGCCACGCCTGGCGCTCGCGCAGCCTGCCGGACCGGCGCCACTCCCTGGCGACGGTGACGAAGAGTTCAAGTGCGGCCTTGGCATCCGAGACGATACCGAGATCGGGGTTGAACACGCGGCCGATCTGCGTCGGCTCGATATCGACGTGAACGAATTTGCGGCCCTTGGTGTAGGTCTCGACCGATCCGGTGTGGCGGTTGGCCCAGCGGTTGCCGATGCCGAGCACGAAATCGGAGTCCAGCATATTGGCGTTGCCGTAGCGGTGGCTGGTTTGGAGGCCGACCATCCCGGCCATCAGCACGTGATCATCGGGAATGGCACCCCACCCCATCAGCGTCGGCACGACAGGAACATTCGCGATCTCCGCGAATTCGACCAGCAGATCGGAGGCGTCGGCATTGATGATGCCACCGCCCGCGACGATCAGCGGCCGTTCGGCCGCGTTCAGCATTTCCAGCGCCTTCTCGACCTGCTTGCGCGTCGCGGTCGGCTTGTAGACCGGCAGCGGTTCATAGGTTTCGTCGTCGAACTCGATCTCGGCGAGCTGCACATCGAGCGGCATGTCGATCAGCACCGGCCCCGGACGGCCCGAGCGCATGATGTGGAAGGCCTGGCTGAACACACGGGGCACCAGTGCCGGCTCGCGCACCGTCACCGCCCATTTGGTCACGGGTTTTGCAATCGATTCGATGTCGACGGCCTGGAAGTCTTCCTTGTAGAGCCGCGCGCGTGGCGCCTGCCCGGTGATGCAGAGGATCGGGATGGAATCGGCGATCGCCGAATAGAGCCCGGTGATCATGTCGGTTCCTGCCGGCCCCGAGGTGCCGATACACACGCCGATGTTGCCGGCCTTCGCCCGCGTGTAGCCCTCCGCCATGTGCGACGCGCCCTCGACATGGCGCGCCAGAATGTGGTGGATCGAGCCGCGCTTCTTCAGTGCCGAATAAAGCGGGTTGATCGCGGCGCCGGGAACGCCGAAGGCAGTGGTGATGCCTTCCTTCTCCAGGATACGGACGGCTGCATCGACAGCTCGCATCTTCGCCATGTCTGACCTCGCTCGTTGGGGTTCTTTCGAGCGTGATCATCGATGGCGTAAGTGGCGATCTCAACGAGATCGATTTTATTTTCCACGATGCGGCAGCCGCAGAAAAATCGCGGCGGGCTCAATCAGTTAGATCGAGGGACGCGTGAAACCGGATCACGCGAAGATGCAAACTTTTGGAATGCCCGATAGCGGAATCAAATCGAAGCTGGCGAGCTCCGTTCCGCTAATCCTCGTTCGCCTTGAATCGCCCTAGGCCCTTCAACACGAAGGGTGCCAGCAGCGCGATCAACGCGACACCAAGCAGCGTCGCCGAGATTGGGCTCTGCACCAGTGCGATGGGATCGCCGAGGCTGATCGCGAGCGCGCGGCGCAACTGGCTCTCGGCGATCGGACCGAGGATCAGGCCAACCACGACGGGCGCGATCGGAAAATCGAACCGGCGCATCAGAAAGCCGAGCACGCCAAAACCGGCCAGCATCGACAATTCGACCACCGACGGCTTTGCGGCAATCGTGCCCATGGTCGCGAAGACGAGGATGCCGGCGTAGAGCCAGGGCTGCGGGATTGCGAGCAGCCGGACCCACAGACCGACCAGCGGCAGATTGAGCACGAGCAGCATGCAATTGGCGATGAAGAGACTGGCGATCAGGCCCCACACCAGGTCGGGCCGCTCGGCAAACAGCAGCGGACCGGGGTTGAGACCATATTGCTGGAAACCCGCCAGCATCATCGCGGCCGTCGCCGACGTCGGCAGACCAAGCGTCAAGAGCGGCACGAGCGTGCCAGCGGCGGAAGCGTTGTTGGCGGCTTCCGGTCCCGCCACGCCTTCGATCGCGCCTTTACCGAACTCTTCCGGATGCTTGGTCAACCGCTTTTCGGTCGAATAGGACAGGAAGGTCGGGATCTCCGCGCCACCCGCAGGCAGTGCGCCGATCGGGAAGCCGAACATGGTGCCGCGCAGCCACGGCTTCCACGACCGCTTCCAGTCTTCCTTTGTCATCCACAGCGAGCCGCGCACCGGCTCGAGCTTTTCCTCGGTGTGGTGACGACGCGATGCGACGAAGAGCGCCTCGCCCACCGCGAACAGACCGACGGCAAGAGTCGTCACCTCGACGCCGTCGAGCAGCTCAGGAACGCCGAACGCAAGGCGCGCCTGACCCGTCAGCTTGTCGATGCCGATCAGGCCAAGCGTCAGCCCGATGAACAAGCTGGTCAGACCGCGGATCGGCGAATCTCCAAAGGTCGCCGACACCGTGACGAAGGCGACGCACATCAGCGCGAAATAATCCTCGGGGCCGAAGCGCACGGCGAAATCGACCAGCCATGGCGCGAGGAACGCGAGCCCGATGGTGGCGATGGTACCGGCGACGAAGGAGCCGATCGCCGACGTCGCGAGCGCCGGCCCGCCACGACCGGCTTTGGCCATCTTGTTGCCTTCGAGCGCGGTCGCCATCGATGCGCTCTCGCCGGGCGTATTGATCAGGATCGCCGTGGTGGAGCCGCCATACATGCCGCCATAATAGATGCCGGCAAACATGATCAGCGAACCGCCGGGATCGAGCTTGTAGGTGACCGGCAGCAACAGCGCGACCGTCAAAGCCGGTCCGATGCCGGGCAACACGCCGACGGCCGTGCCGAGGAACACGCCGATCAGCGCATACAACAGATTCATCGGCTGAACGGCGACAGCCATGCCATGCGCCAGGGCGGCAAACGTGTCCATCACAGCAGTCGCTCCAGGGGGCCGGCAGGCAGGCTCAGCGTCAACAGCCGATCGAACGCGAGATAGATGAGGGTCGACATCACGATGGCGATGATGCTGTCGACGAGGATGGCACGGCGCCCGAAGGCAGCCGACGTCGTGACGAACAGCGCCGACGTCGCCAGGATGAACCCGCCGCCAAAGCCGATGATCGCGATCAGCAGCGCAAGGCCAACGAGGATCAAGACCACGGGCACGGGATCGGCGCTCTCACGCGCCGGCAGGTTTCCGCGCAGCGCGTCGATGAAATTGCCGATCGCGAGCAATGCGAGGCCGCAGGCGATCACGACCGGCATCGCCTCCGGTCCCATTCCGTACATCGCGGTGGATTGCAGGCCCCGCGCGTCCCAGACCAGCACCGCGGCAAGCACCGCAAGCAATGCCGCGATGACGATGCCGGCGCGATCGACGCGTCGCTGCGGCTGGACGGGATCGCCTGAGGTCATGACTTGACCAGGCCGACGGATTTCAGCACGTCGGTGACGCGCACCGTTTCCTTCTTCAGGAAGTCGGCGAAAGCGTCGCCGCCGAGATAGGCATCCTCCCAGCCTTTCTGCTTGAGGATCTCCTTCCAGGCGTCCGACTTCACCATCTTCTCGACGGCATCGCTCAGTGTCTTGCGCTGCTCCGGCGTGATGCCGGGAGGCGCGACCACCGACCGCCAGTTCGCGATCACGAGATCGATACCCTGCTCCTTGAAGGTCGGGATATCGATCCCTGCGATGCGCTTCTCCGAGGTCACGCCGATCGCACGCAGCTTACCGGACTTGATCTGCCCATCATATTCGCTCAGCCCCGAAATGCCCGCCGTAACCTTGCTGCCGAGAATCGCCGCCAGGGATTCGCCGCCGCCGGAGAACGGGATGTAGTTGATCTTCTTCGCGTCGGCGCCGACGGCGCCGGCGAACAATGCCGCCATCACATGATCGACGCCGCCGGCCGAACCGCCGGCGAAGGTCACCTTGGCGATATCGGCCTTCACGGCGGCCGCGAGATCCTGCGCAGACTTGATCGGCGAATTCGCCGGCACCACGATCACCTGGATTTCCTCGGTGAGGCGCGCGATCGGCGTCACCTGTTCGAGTGTCACCGGCGACTTGTTCATGGCGAGCGCGCCCACCATGACGAAGCCGTTGACCATCATCTGGTTGCCATCGCCCTTGGCGCCATTAACGAACTGCGCGATGCCGACGCTGCCGCCTGCGCCGGGAACGTTGGTGACCTGCACACTGCGGGCGACGCCGGAAGCCACCAACGCCTGCTGCATCGAGCGCGCGGTCTGGTCCCAGCCACCACCCGGTGCCGCCGGCGCCATCAGCTTGAGCTCGAGCTGCTGGCCCAAGGACGGCGTGGCCGCCGCGAGGGTCAGCGCGACGGCAGCGCCGACAAGGCGCGCGGGAAATCGAAACATCGGGGCGTTCTCCAGGCTTGTGCGGACGTGTCGATCAATTGCCGCATTGTGTCGTTTGGCCGCATATCAGCCAAAATGGCCGATGCTGTCCAGCGACATCCCGGGGGTTCCCTACGTGCCGGTGGCCGGCATGACCCCACCGAGCGCAACCGTCAGTTCAGCGGCGACATCGCGAACGATCTGGCCGACTTCCGGCAGCCTGTCGTCGGTCAGGCGGCTGGTCATGCCGGAGACGGAAATAGCCGCAAGCGGCTCGGCACAGTCATTGTATACCACGGCGGCAATGCAGCGCAGGCCCATGCAGGCCTCTTCGTCATCAAGCGCGTAGCCCTGCTTGCGGATTTTTTCGAGCTCCTTGAACAGGTCGCTCGGCCGCACGATCGATTTCTCCGTCAAACGGAGCATGCCGTGATGGCGGATGACGGCGGCGACGTCCTCGTCGGAATAGGTCGCGAGCACCGCCTTGCCGACACCCGACGTCACCATGGCGACACGGCCACCGACCTGGGTGAGCGAGCGCATGATCTCGCGGCTTTCCATGCGGGTCAGCACGATGACGTATTCGTCGTCCACCACGGCAAGGTTGGCTGTTTCGCGGGTAAGATCACGCAGCTTGCGCAGATAGGGAATTGCCTGCGCGGAAAAATTGCGCCGCCGCGCAAAACTCGCGCCGACCGTAAAGCTGCGTACGCCGACATGCCATTTGGATTCGGCGCGGTCGAACTGCACGAAGCGGCGGCTTTCCAGCGTCGCCAGCAGGCGATGCACGGTCGAGGCCG
This sequence comes from Bradyrhizobium guangdongense, assembly GCF_006483445.1. GTDB lineage: Bacteria > Pseudomonadota > Alphaproteobacteria > Rhizobiales > Xanthobacteraceae > Bradyrhizobium > Bradyrhizobium guangdongense_A. The sequence continues at coordinate 56,231 of NZ_PPPT01000071.1, forward strand.
ACAGGCCGGTGCGGACGGCGAGATCGCTGAGGCGATAGCCCTCGTCGTCTTCGGCGAGAGTTTCGATGATCAGGAGCGCGCGATCGACCGACTGCACACCGCCGTCGCGCGAATCGTGATCGGCATCCCCTTGCGATTTGGGTTCGAGAGGTTTGCGCCGGATCACGTCTCTCTTCATCGCGACCTGACCGTCCTAGCTATCGTTATTCTGGGGCGCGCGTAAGCGCGAACCAGGAATCTCGAGATTCCGGGTTCGATGCTTCGCATCGCCCCGGGATGACAGGAGAGATAGAGCTCAGAGCAGCCCCGCCCCGCGCGCCCACTTGTACTTGGCGCCGAGCACTTCGACCGGAAGCTCCGTCGAGTAAGCGTAGGCCGGGATGCCGTTCTGGTAGAGATATTCGGCGGCTTCCTCGACCTCGACGTCGCCGGCGAGCGAGGCGACCATCGGCTTCACAAAGCCCTTGGCCCCCATCTCCTTCTTCACCTCGACCATATTGCGGGCGAACACCATCGGCGGGGTGACGATCGTGTGCCAGTAACCAAGGATCAGCGAGTGAATGCGATCGTCCGAGAGGCCGAGCTTCACCGTGTTGACGTAGGTTATCGGCGGCTCACCGCCGGTGATATCCACAGGATTTCCGGCCGCACCGAACGGCGGAATGAATTTTCTGAAGGCCGCATCGAGATCCGGCGGCATCGACATTAGCGACAGGCCGTTGTCGACGCAGCTATCCGACAGCAGCACGCCCGAACCGCCGGCACCGGTGATGATCAGCACGTTCTCGCCCTTCGGCGTCGGCAGCACCGGCACGCCACGGGCGAATTCGAGCAGTTGCCGCAAGGAGCGCGCACGGATCACGCCGGACTGCTTGAACACATCCTCATAGATCCGGTCGTTGCCGGCGAGCGCGCCGGTGTGCGACGACGCCGCCTTTGCGCCGGCCGAAGTGCGGCCGGCCTTGAGCACGACGACCGGCTTCTTCTTTGAGACGCGCTTGGCAGCTTCCGCAAAGGCGCGGCCGTCCTTGAGGTCTTCACAGTGCTGCGCGATGAGATTCGTGTTGGGATCCTGCTCGAAGAAAGCGAGCAAATCGTCCTCGTCGATGTCGGATTTGTTGCCGAGGCCCACGATCGCCGAGACGCCCATCTTGGCCGAACGCGAGAAGCCGATGATGGCCATGCCGATGCCGCCCGACTGCGACGACAGCGCCGCGTGGCCCTTGACGTCGTAGGCGGTGCAGAAGGTCGCGCAGAGATTCGCCCACGTATAATAGAAGCCGTAGATGTTCGGCCCCATCAGGCGGATATCGTACTTCTTGCCGACCTCGACGATCTCTGCCTGGAGCTCAGGCGCGCCGGCTTCCGCGAAACCCGACGGGATCAGCACCGCACCCGGGATCTTCTTCTCACCGCACTCGGTGAGCGCCGCGGCCACGAACTTAGCGGGGATCGCGAACACAGCCGTGTCGATCACGCCCGGCACGTCCTTGACGCTCTTGTAGGCCTTGTAACCGAGGATCTCGGCGGCTTTCGGATGGATCGGATAGATCTCGCCCTTGTAGCCGCCGTTGATGAGGTTCTTCATCACGGAGTTGCCGATCTTGCCGTCCTCGGCGGAGGCACCGACCACGGCAACCGCCTTCGGCTGCATGATGCGCTTCATGGCCGCGACGATCTCTTCAGTCGGACGCGGCTTCGGCTTAGGCTGGTAGGCGAAGTCGACGACGATACGCACGTCGGCGGCGATCGCGTCCTTCGGGGTCGCAAAGACCGGGTTGAGGTCGAGCTCGATGATCTCGGGGAAATCCGTGACGAGCTGCGACACCTTGACGATGACATCGGAAAGCGCCGTTCGGTTCACCGGCTCGCCGCCGCGAACACCTTTGAGAATCTCGTGCGCCTGAATGCCGTCGAGCATCGAGAGCGCGTCTTCCTTGGTCGCGGGTGCGAGACGGAAGGTGATGTCCTTGAGAACTTCGACCAGCACGCCGCCGAGGCCGAAGGCAACGAGCTTGCCGAACGAGCCGTCGGTGATGGAGCCGACGATGACCTCGGTGCCGCCGGCCAGCATCTGCTGCACCTGGATGCCCTCGATCTTGGCGTCGGCCTTGTACTTCTTGGCGTTGCTGAGAATGGTCTCGTAGGCCTTCTCGGCGTCCTGCGCTGTTCTGACGCCGACGATGACGCCGCCGGCTTCGGTCTTGTGGAGAATGTCCGGCGAGACGATCTTCATCACGACCGGGAAACCCATCGAGGAGGCCATCTTGCCGGCCTCGCCGGCCGACTTCGCAACGCCCTCCTTCGGCACCGGAATGCCATAGGCATCGCAGACGACCTTGCCTTCGGGCGCCGTCAGGCTCGTGCGATTGTCCGCCTTGACCTGGTCAAGAACCTTGCGGACGACATCTTTGGAATTGGACATATGGCTTCCTCCTTGACCTCAAATTCTTGCTTTGCAGGGCGCGCGTTGGGCTGCCCGTGACGCCTGCCATTCGCCGCGCCCTGTTCCCTCGGGCGGAACGGAGTGGCAGTTTGCCAACTCTCTTCCACCGGCCTGGATCAAAAATGGCTGGCGATGGCATTTGGTATGCCAGAAGCCAACTTGTCAAGCCGCCGCAATGAGGGTAACGCCGCAAAAAATAGGCAGCTTGACATTCTGGCATGTGGTATGCCAAAAACATTTCGGTAAATATTCCTGTAAAAGACGACTCCTTCACAGAGGAGAATCGTCGTGTCCCTACGGAAACAGACCAAGGCACCGTCCCCCATGGCCGAGGCAGACATCGCAATCGTCCGCATTGCCCCGGAGAGCAGCTTCAAGAACAAGGCGTATGACGCCTTGAAGGAAGCGATCCTCAAGATGGACATCTATTCGACGCCCGAGCCGGTGATGCTCGACGAGCGCGCCCTCTCCGAACGCCTTGGTGTCAGCCGCACCCCGATCCGCGAAGCGATCGCCATGCTCGAGCAGGACGGTTTTGTGAAGACCGTGCCGCGCCGTGGCATCATGGTGGTGCGCCGGACCAAGAGCGAGATCGTCGACATGATCCGCGCCTGGGCGGCGCTGGAGAGCATGGCGGCGCGCCTCATCACCACGACGGCGCGCAAGAAGGACATCACGGCGCTGCGCGACTACTTCAAGGATTTTGGCAAGGATCGCCTGCCCGAAGATCACGTCGAGGAATACTCCAAGGCCAACATCGCCTTCCACCAGGCGCTGATCTCGCTGTCGGAATCGCCTGTTCTGGTCGATCTCACCAACGACCTCCTGCTGCACGTGCGGGGCTACCGGCAACTGACGATCGGACGCAAGGATCGCACCGCGACCTCGCTGCCCGAGCATCTCGGCATGATCGAAGCGCTGGAAGCCCGCGACACCGAGCTCGCCGAAAAGCGCGCGCGCGATCACACGCTGGGCCTTGCCGCCTATGTCGAGGCGCACGGCCAGGAACTTTTCGGTTAGCAACTTCACCAGAAGGACGAGCACTCGTCCCAACGACCTTGAGATCAGGGAGACAAGGCCCATGCTGAATACCGCGACCAAGTCCGAAGCACCGGGCTCCGAGCAGGAACTGACGGATGGTTTTCATCTCGTCATCGACGCGCTCAAACTGAACGGCATCAACACCATCTATAATGTGCCGGGCATCCCGATCACGGATTTGGGTCGTATGGCGCAGGCCGCCGGCATTCGCGTGATCTCCTTCCGCCACGAGCAGAACGCCGGTTATGCTGCGGGCATCGCCGGCTACCTCACCAAGAAGCCCGGGGTCTGCCTCACCGTGTCGGCGCCCGGCTTCCTCAACGGCCTCACCGCGCTCGCGCACGCCACCACCAACTGCTATCCGATGATCCTGATCTCGGGCTCCTCGGAGCGCGAGATCGTCGACCTGCAGCAGGGCGACTATGAAGAGATGGATCAGCTCGCGATCGCAAAACCGCTGTGCAAGGCTGCCTATCGCGTGCTGCACGCCCAGGACATCGGCATCGGCTTTGCGCGCGCGATCCGCGCCGCGGTGTCGGGCCGTCCCGGCGGTGTCTATCTCGACCTGCCGGCAAAGCTGTTCGGCCAGGTGATGAATGCCGACGCCGGCCAGAAGTCGCTCGTCAAGGTGATCGATGCCGCGCCCGCGCAGATCCCCTCGCCCGCTTCGGTGAAGCGCGCGCTCGACGTGCTCAAGAGCGCGAAGCGTCCCCTCATCATCCTCGGCAAGGGCGCGGCCTACGCGCAGGCCGATGAAGAGATCAAGACGTTTGTGGAAAAGAGCGGCGTACCCTTCCTGCCCATGAGCATGGCCAAGGGCCTGCTCGCCGACACGCATCCGCAATGCGCCGGTGCGGCCCGCTCCACGGTGCTGAAGGAATCCGACGTCGTCATGCTGATCGGCGCGCGGCTCAACTGGCTGCTCTCGCATGGCAAGGGCAAGACCTGGGGTGAAGCGCCGAAGAAGTTCATCCAGGTCGACATCGAGCCGAAGGAAATGGATTCCAACATCGAGATCGTCGCCCCCGTGGTCGGCGACATCGGCTCCGTCGTCTCCGCATTCAACCAGGCGATGGGTTCCACCTGGACTGCGCCGCCGTCCGACTGGACCAAGGCTGTCTCGTCGAAGCGCGAAGAGAACGTCGCCAAGATGGCGCCGAAGCTGATGAACAACAAGTCGCCGATGGACTATCACGGCGCGCTCGGCGTGCTCAAGACCATCATCAAGGACCGTCCCGACGCGATCCTCGTCAACGAGGGCGCCAACACGCTCGACCTCGCCCGCGGCGTCATCGACATGTACAAGCCGCGCAAGCGTCTCGACGTCGGCACCTGGGGCGTGATGGGCATCGGTATGGGCCAGGCGATTGCCGCGGCCCTCGAGACCGGCCACCCCGTGCTCGCGGTCGAAGGCGACAGCGCATTCGGCTTCTCCGGCATGGAGGTCGAAACCATCTGCCGCTACAACCTTCCGATCTGCGTCGTGATCTTCAACAATGACGGCATCTATCGCGGCACCGACGTCAACAACCTCAACGCCGACCCCGCGACCACCGTGTTCGTCAAGGGCGCGCGCTACGACAAGATGATGGAAGCTTTTGGCGGCGTCGGCGTGAATGCGACCTCGCCCGACGAGCTGAAGCGCGCCGTCAACGAAGCCATGGATTCGCGCCGACCGACGCTCATCAACGCGGTGATCGACCCGGCGGCGGGCTCGGAGAGCGGCCGTATCGGCAATCTCAATCCGCAGAGCGTTTTGCAGAAGAAGAAGTAAGCACTCCCCTTCAACCCATTATTCCCTGCGGTGAGCAGGGCAGACAGATCAGATAGAGTACGGAGCAGATACGATGACAAAGGCGCTCACGGGCGTTCGCATTCTCGACTTCACCCACGTCCAGTCGGGCCCGACCTGCACGCAGTTGCTGGCATGGTTCGGCGCCGACGTGATCAAGGTGGAGCGTCCGGGTGTCGGCGACATCACCCGCGGCCAGTTGCAGGACATCCCGAACGTGGACAGCCTGTATTTCACCATGCTCAACCACAACAAGCGCTCGATCACGCTGGACACCAAGAACCCCAAGGGCAAGGAAGTCCTCACCGAGCTGATCAAGAAGTGCGACGTGCTGGTCGAAAACTTCGGCCCCGGCGTGCTCGACCGCATGGGTTTCCCCTGGGAGAAGATCCACGCCATCAACCCGAAGATGATCGTCGCCTCGATCAAGGGCTTTGGCCCCGGACCGTACGAAGACTGCAAGGTCTATGAGAACGTCGCGCAGTGCACCGGCGGCGCTGCCTCCACCACCGGCTTCCGCGACGGCCTGCCGCTCGTCACCGGCGCGCAGATCGGCGATTCCGGCACCGGCCTGCATCTGGCGCTCGGTATCGTTACCGCGCTCTATCAGCGCACCCATTCCGGCAAGGGCCAGCGCGTCACGGCTGCGATGCAGGACGGCGTGCTCAACCTCGCCCGCGTCAAGCTGCGCGACCAGCAGCGCCTCGCCCATGGTCCGCTCAAGGAATACAGCCAGTTCGGCGAGGGCATTCCGTTCGGCGATGCCGTGCCGCGCGCGGGCAACGATTCCGGTGGTGGCCAGCCCGGCCGCATCTTGAAGTGCAAGGGCTGGGAGACCGATCCCAACGCCTACATCTACTTCATCACCCAGGCCCCGGTCTGGGAGAAGATCTGCGACGTGATCGGCGAGCCGACCTGGAAGACCGATCCGAACTACGCCAAGCCCGCGGCCCGTCTGCCGCGCCTGAACGAGATCTTTGGCCGCATCGAACAGTGGACGATGACCAAGACCAAGTTCGAGGCGATGGAAATCCTCAACAAGGACGACATCCCCTGCGGTCCGATCCTGTCGATGAAGGAGATCGCCGAAGACCAGTCGCTGCGCGCCACCGGCACCGTGGTCGAGGTCGATCACCCGACCCGCGGCAAGTACATCTCGGTCGGTAACCCGATCAAGCTGTCGGACTCCGCCAGCGAAGTCACCCGCTCGCCACTACTGGGCGAGCACACCGACGAGATTTTGCGCTCGGTGCTCGGCTTCAGCGATCACCAGGTCGCCGAAATCCACGACTCCGGCGCCCTCGATCCGCCGCGCAAGCAGGCCGCCGAGTAAGCGACTGCATCAAAACGACCAAAGGGCCGCCGGTTTCGGCGGCCTTTTTTGTTTGGGGTGACGCGATCGGGGGCTCCAAAAAAAGAACGTGAAAAACAACCCCATGCACAGTAGAAAAGGGCGCCGGAAAAGAAATTGCTGATTTTACGAAATTCTACTTGACCCGTCGGGCAAATCAGTGGTAAAAGTACATCATCGCAGAGTTCGTCTTTCGATATCCGCTGTCGCCACCGGCAGACACCCGGCTCCCCGGTTCACCTAACGCTTTAGCTCCTTGATCAGATTCGCCAGGCCCGGGTCGTTCGGCATGAGGCGCGCCAGTCGCTCGGCATAGTCGAGCGCGGCCGTAGCATCGCCCTTCTCGCGACTGAAGTTGAGCGCGGCCGACAGCAGTTCCGGATCGTTGGGATGTCCGCGTAGTCCCTCTTTCAACACGGCAAGCGCGTCGTCGCGCCGCCCCGTCCCGTTCAGCCCGATGGCATAGACGTAGGCATAGCGCGCCTGATCCGGGGCCAGCGACGCGGCCTTCTGGAGCTCATCGAGCGCAGCTTCGTTGCGCTTCTGGCGCACCAGCGTCAGGCCGAGCGCGTGGTGGAGCGCGGCGTTCTTCGCCGACCTGACGAGTGCCTCGCGCAGAACCCGCTCACCGTCACCGTCGCGTCCGAGTTGGCGATACAGGTCCGACAGGTTGATCGCGGCAGCCGCAAATGCGGGATCGAGCCTGAGCGCGGCCCGATATTCGGCCTCCGCCCCGCCAGAATCGGCCTGGCGCGCGAAGAAGCTGCCGAGCGCAGTGCGGGCGTCGGGTCGGTCGGCGTTCAGCTTCTGCGCTGCGACGAACTCGGCGGCAGCCCGCGTAAACCGGTCGCGATCGGCCGCAGGCTGGCGCGTTGCAGGCACGGCAGCGAGAAGCTCGGCGGCGCGGATGCGCACGCCGCGCACCGGGTCGCTCAATTGCGGCGAAGCGAGTAGCCAGAGCTGATCGGCCTGTGCTCCCTCGAGCCGGTCGAGCGCGCCGAGTCTTACGAGCGGATCGGGATCGGACAGCCCGCGCCGGATCAGATCCAGGTCCGGCACCGGAAGCTCGGCCAGCGCGCTCGCCCTGATGATTCCGGGCACGTCGCCCGATCCGGCGATCGTGGCGAGCAGCGCTTGCCCATCGGCAGCCTCGCTCCAGGCGGCGTGAAATGCGCGTGTCCAGCTCTGGTGGCCATGCCGCTCCGGTCCGAACCAGGCTTCGACCTGTTGTGCCGCCCATGCCGCGGATTTTTCGCGATGGCAGTCGTTGCACGCATTGGGCACGCCGGTCTCGACGGAGAGGTCCGGTCGCGGGATGCGGAAGCCATGGTCGTGGCGGCGGTCCACGACCATGTAGCGGCGTTCCGGCATGTGGCAGGACGGGCAGCCGGGCGGCGGTGAAACATCGGCGTGATGGCGGTGCGCGGCCGATTCATATTTGGCCGGCGCATGGCACTGCGCACAGACGCCATCGCCCGGCGCCTTCAGGGCGGCGCTGTGCGGGTCGTGGCAGTCGCTGCAGGTCACGCCTTTGGCGAACATCCTGCTCTGCCTGAATGCGGCGTAATTGTAGGTCTCTTCGTCGTCGCGCATCTGGCCATCGGCATGGAAGTATCGCCGGTCGAGCAGAGACACACGGTGGGTTTCCGAAAGGGCTCGTCCCGGCGTCCAGCCTTCCGAAAGCTGGCCTCGGCGCGCATGGCAGAGCCCGCAGGTCTCGACTTCCTTGCGCAGGAGTGCTGCGGGCGCGCTGCGCGTCGGCGTCAAAGTACCGGCGGACGCCGACCAGGCAATTCCCGAGCGCTCGTCGAAGCGGACGAGCAAGCCGTTATCCGGACCGCGCGCGGCGGGCTTGGCGCGCGCCCAGGCAGCATGGCGTGAGCCTGCGCCGTGGCACGCTTCGCAGCCGACGCTGATCTCGGCGAAGGTGGTGGCAAACTTGTCGCTGCCGGCATCGTAGCCCCTGGACACGCCTGTCGAATGGCACTCGGCGCACATGAAATTCCAGGTCTGATTCAACCTGGTCCAGTGGAGAGGATCGTCATGTGTGACCGCGCCGTCGGGGTAGAGATGAAACCAGCGCTGACCGCCCTGCTCCTTCGGACGCGTATCCCAGGCAATGGACAGCGCCTGCAAACGGCCGTCCGGAAATTCGATCAGATATTGCTGCAGCGGATCGATGCCGAAGGTGTATTTCACGTCGAAAATGGCAAGCTTGCCGTCAGATCCGTCAGTCTCGACCCGGAATTTGCCGTCTGTCCGGAAGAAACGCGAACGCGTGCCGGCGTATTCAAACGTCGCATCGTTGAAATCGCCGCGCACCGACTGCTCGGTGGCGTGATCCATCGCGTGCCGGTGCTGCGAGGCCTGCCAAAGCTTCGCTTCCGTCGCATGGCAGCCGCTACAGGTCTGGCTGCCGACGAAGCTCGGTGCGGCAGTCGCCTGCGGCTCGACCGGGGTCCCCGATCTCGTGAACCAGTGAAGCGCACCAGCGGCCAAAAGAACCAACAAACCGGCACCGATCGCCAAGCCGAAACCGCGGCCCTTTGGTGTAGAGGGTTGGGGCCGGTGTGGATCGTCTGGCGGCGCCGAAAGCCGGGCCTTTGCCCGGTCGTTCTGCCGCTTGCGGTTCCTTCCAGAGCCCTTTGCCACGTTCCAATACCGATCCGAGCATCCCTGCCGTGTGGGATTACACACGCAGATCGTTGTCGTGAAGCGCAATTCGGGCTTCGCGAGCGAGGTCGACGAGCGAAGCGCAGAACGTCAGCAGCGCAGCCATGAACAGCAGCGCTACGCCATATTCGTGGGCAACATTGAACAGGGCGCTGATGAAGGCAACGATGATGATGAGGGCGGTGAGGATCGCAGAGAGGATGGAGCAGAACAACGACCTATTCAAGAGCGAAGCCCGGTACCGCAGCCGGGGAATATCCGCCTTGAGGTAATTCTTTGAGGCATTGTCATCGGTGATGCCGTGAAGGAACTGAGCCCGGTCGACGACCCGGTTGATGCGGGAAACAAGGACCGAGATGAAGGACGCGACGGCCCCCAGCAGAAAAGCCGGAGCTGCCACGTTGCCGATGATCCGCGCCAGTTGGTCGATTGACGGCGTTACCGGCATCAGCTGGATGACATTCTCCATCTCTTCGCCGCAGTCCTCGCAAGTTCTTCAGGTGTTGCGAACACGCCGGACAGGCGGGATCTTGAACGTGCCGTCCTTAAGGGAAGTCTTGGGCTGATAGACCCTGACACTGAGATTGAAGGGCAGGCTCGGCGGACACGGAAGCCAATTCGCTTCCTTGTCCGCGCCTGGTGATTGCGCCTGGATGTAGATATCGAGCGAGCCGTCCGGATTGTATTTGATCGGCATCGCCGAAGTTATCCCGTAGCGATTGATCGCGTTCCGAACATAGAAATTCTCGCGGTAGGGCGAAACCGACCAGACCCCGCATTCGGATGGGAATATCTCGTCCTTCTCCAGATGGAGAACATACTTCGCCGCGCCGTCCAGCACGTTGCCGTCACCATCGACAAAGGCGGTCGGATAGACTGCATCATCCGACGTCAGCGCTCCCAATCCAAACCATGCGACAAAAGCCCGCGTGGTGTAGTCTGTACCGAAGCGACCGATATTCAGCGCGCCCTGCCAGCCGTTCACGGTTGGTGCAGTGTAAGGGCCGGTCTCCAGCTTGTACCAGACCTCGGCCGGCGCCCGGTTAATTCCTCGCAGAATGGCCGGGTCGAGCTTGGACGGGTCGAAGTCCTTGCCGACCTCGATCCCGATCCGCTTGAGCTTATCGATAGTCTTGGTGTCGTCGGGGTAGGGAGGGTTGTCCTTCAACGCAGCAGCAAGGCGCTTGAAGAACATCTCGCCGGTCATGAGTCGCACCTGATCGTACGGCGTCGCCGTTGTATCGACATTGGTGTCGATCGGTACGTCCGAAGGTGGCGTGTAGGGCTTGCCCCAGGCGCTGAGCGGCGTCAGTTGCAATTGATCCTGTAGCTTGTTGATCGCAGCAAACTCCGTGGGGCTGTTGCATGCGATCTGGACCAGCACCGAGGCGTAACGGGTTGTTGAACGGAACGTCTGCTTGATGCCGCTGGGCGCAGTACCGTTCCACTTGGGGCCAACGATGAGGAAGTCTCCCGCGCCGGTCCCCGTGGTCCGGCTGCCCGCCGATGCGAAATCGTCGGTCCACATGTTGAGCGCCTGCATGACGATGTAGCGCCCTTGCGTATCGGGCTGCGAATAGACGAACGGCTCCTTGTCCAGGTCGATGAACGAAAAGGCCCAGAGGGAATTGACGCTGATGCGGACGCAGTCCTTGAAGTCGGGGTCGACATACGTCCGCATCCGGCCGAACTGGTTGATGGGCGCCTTGTACTGCGCAGATTTCGAGGTGGCCGTCATCACCGCTCGGGTTGCGTCCATCATGACGAGCGGAAAGCCATAGACGTAGCATTCCAACGCAAGAACATACGCCACTTCTTCCTCGGCATCGCCCTTCAAATCGCCCAGCGCGCGCAGCAGCGGGCCAGCTGCTTCGCTCGCTGCTGGCGACAATGCCATGCCAAGCCCGGCACAGAGCGCGGTTGCGATCAAATCGCGGCGATGAAGGGAAATCGTTCCCTGTTTGGAAGAAGACATGACTGACCTCCACTTCGCTGGGATCGCGCGTATCGGCAATCAAGACCGCAGCGGCCGCCGACGTTCCAGAAATATCGGGGTTCGTGCAAATTGTCGGAGCGCAGGATCGAGTCCCGCGCCCCGAATGACCATTACTCGCGCGCAGCTGCAGCGGCCTGTCGCGCCTTCTCCAGCTTCTGGATATCGGCCGGCGTCAACTTCGGCCGGTCGAGGGTCAAGGTGACCTTGTTGAGCTTGCCCGTGAAGGCGAACGGCGGCTTGTAGTCGGCATCATTGACGCCCGTTAGCGTATCCGAGCCGATGTCCAGGCTCTCATCGAGCTGCATCATGAACGGGATGGTATGCTCCATCTTCTGGGAGGCGACCTCCTTGCCATCGACCTTCAGCACGCCGGTGCCGCCCTGGCCGATGCCGGCGTAGCTGCCGTATTCCAGCGTCGCCATGCCAAGCCCGTCGTACCTGAAGTCAAACTCAATGACGTGTTTTCCGACTGATAGCGGGTCGGCGCCTTCCCACTTGATCTTCTTCAGCCCCAGCATGTTCCACACGAATACTGGCTTGCTCTGCAGCACGTAGAAGCCGTAACCGCCGAAGCGTCCGCCCTGAGTGATCAGGATGCCCTCGGCGCCGCCGTCGGCAATGTCGACCTCGGCCTTGATATTGTACGAAGTGTTCAGCACGGACGGCGCGTCGCCCATCGGCGTGCCGATTAGGCGCTGGGTCCAAGTGAAGCTGTTGCGCCCGGCGGTGATGCTCGGCCGAGGCGTGATGACCCGCGTAATGATCGAGTTATCGAGCGGTAGCACCTGGTACTTTTTCGCCTCGGTCATGAACAGGGCCTGCATCTCCTTCAGTTTGTCAGGATATTTCGCGGCCAGATCCGTTGCCTGGGAGTAGTCGTCCTTGAGATTGTAGAGCTCCCAGGGATACTTGGTCAGATCTGCGTTCAGATTGGCCTGCGTAACCCACGGCGGCCGCATGACCTTGGTGCTCGCCATCCAGCCGTCGTTGTAGATCGCGCGGTCGGAGAACATCTCGAAGTATTGGGTCTTGTGGGCCGAGGGCACCTTCGCGTTCTTGGCGTCGAAGGTGTACATCATGCTGACGCCTTCGATCTGCTTCTGCTCGATGCCGTCGACCATCTTTGGCGCCTTGATCCTTGTCGCTTCGAGAATCGTCGGCGTGATGTCGATCACGTGGTGAAACTGCTCGCGGATGCCGCCCTTGTCCTTGATGACCTTGGGCCATGATATCGCCATGCCCTGGCGAATGCCGCCAAGGTGCGAGACGATCTGCTTCGTCCAAGCGAACGGCGTGTCGAACGCCCAGGCCCACCCCACTGCCATGTGCGGATAGGTCTGCTCCGAGCCCCACGCATCGTAAAAATACTTGAGCTGGTCCTCGACCGGCACGTCGACGCCGTTGAACATCGCGAGTTCGTTCGGCGTGCCGATCACGGTACCTTCCGAACTCGTACCGTTGTCGCCGTTGATATAGATGATCAGCGTGTTGTCGAGCTTGCCCATGTCTTCGACGGCCTGGATCACCCGCCCGATCTCGTTATCGTTGTAGGCGGTGTAGGCGGCGAACACGTCGGCCTGACGGATAAACATCTTCTTCTCGTCGCCGCTGAGCTGGTCCCAGTTCTTGAGGAGGTCGCTCGGCCATGGCGTCAATTTCGCGTCTTGCGGGACAACGCCGAGCTTCTTCTGATTGGCGAAAATCGTCTCGCGCAGCTTGTTCCAGCCCTGGTCGAACAGGTGCATATCGCCAATCTTCTTGATCCACTCAGGCGTCGGATGATGCGGTGCGTGCGTGGCGCCGGGGACGTAATAGACAAAGAACGGTTGCTCCGGATCGAGCGCATTGACCCGGTTCATGTACTGGATGGCGTCATCCGCCATCGCGGTGATCATGTTCCAGCTTCCAGGCGGTTTGCCTTCGAACGGATAGATCTGAGTGGTGTTGCGGAAAAGATTCGGCGCCCACTGGTTGGCGTCGCCGCCGACGAAGCCGTAAAAATATTCAAAACCCATACCGGTCGGCCATTGGTCGAATGGACCGTTCTGGCTGGCCTGGAACGCCGGCGTATTGTGGTCCTTCCCAAACCAGGAGGTACGATAACCATTGTCTCTCAGGATACGACCGATCGTCGCCTTGTCTCTTGGTATGAAGCTGTCATAGCCCGGAAAACCTGTCGCTTGCTCGGAGATCACGCCAAAGCCGACCGAATGATGATTGCGACCGGTGATGAGCGCGGCGCGCGTCGGCGAGCACAACGCGGTCGAGTTGAAGTTGGTATAGCGCAGGCCATTCTTGGCGATGCGGTCAAGTGCCGGGGTCGGAATCACACCGCCAAAAGTGCTCGGCACGCCGTAACCAGAATCGTCTGTCATGATGAGCAGGACGTTCGGCGCGCCCTTGGGCGGCACGACGCGCGCAGGCCAGTATGGCTTGGATTTGATCGCGAGGTCCTCGATCTTGCCGCCGAATTTTTGCGGTGGTGGTGGAAGCTGGTCGCCGGGAATGGTCATGGTCGCGGCCGGGGAGCCTGGCGGCGGAACTGTTTGCTGCGCGAAGATCGGCGTCGATATTGCTGAAGCTGCGGCGATCGCGAGAACGGTTTTCAGAATGCGCATTGTAAAACCTCCCGGCGGATGCTGGAAGCTTCAGCTTGGCGCTCGTGAGCAAGATCGGCTTTGACTCAGGTCAACGGTCGATTGCGAAAGATCGGCGTTGCTCGCGGCTATCGAAATTCGGCAGGACGCTATTCGCGCGTCGCAGTTTGGTGCGATGACACCGCGCCGAAGCTTTCGACTCCTCGGCAACGGCGATCGTTGAGGAGACGCGGCCCGAACCGATCAGACACGAAGAGTGGATTCTCCTACCTCACGCGACGTACCGGCGGAGGCGGCGGGACGTAACGTTCCCAGAGGGTTCCGTTGTCGAACTGGATGGTCATTCCGTCCGGCGTGTAAACGGCACTCATGTTGAAGGCATCGATCCAGATCCGGTTGGCTGGAGAAAACCAATCGGGCCACGCACGCGAAGGGATCCCCGCCTCGGTTACCAGATTGAGTTCGGGACCGTTTTGGGTCACGTAGGCCAGCATGTCGCCCCGACACATCTGGATGCACTTGTAGGTGCCGGTCAGGCTGACGGACTGCGCCGATGCGGAGCCGGTGAGTAGCGCTGCGACGCCGCAGACGATGAGCGAAAGACGCTTCATGAAGATCGATCCTTTGCTGCAATCGCGCTCCCTCGAAACGAGAGCTGGTGAAACAAAAATGACACGGTTCCAAGAATGCGGAGTATCGTCAGATGCGATGCAGGAGAACGTTGAGCCAGATCAAGGGATCGCCGATGGGACGCAACTAGCGTCCACATAATTTGCGCGGGAGGGCACGTCATGACGTCAGCAAAGACAATGGCAGCGATTGTAGCGCTCGCGATTGCTTCAATGGCATCGTCCGCACGCGCCGACGAAAACGGTATCAGCTTCTGGCTGCCGGGCACGTTCGGCAGCTTGGCTGCGACGCCACAGCAGCCCGGCTGGTCGCAAGCGATCACCTACTATCACACCTCGGTCTCGGCCGGCGGCGACGTCGCGCGGTCCCGCGAGATCACGATCGGCAATTTCCCCGCCAATCTGACTGCGACCGTCAATGCGAACATCAAGGCCAATGTCGATCTCGGTCTCGCCACGACGAGCTATGTGTTCGCAACACCCGTGCTCGGCGGTCAGGCGGCCGTCAACGTCACCGGCATCTATGGCGCCAACTCGACGTCGTTGGCGGGGACGCTCACGGGAAGCTTGAACGTGCCGCCGTTCGGTCCCGTCCCGTTCTTCCGCACTGACGCCATCAACAGCAACGATGTCGGCTTCGGCGACCTGGTGCCGCAATTCGCGCTGCGCTGGAATGCAGGCGTCCACAATTACATGGCTTACGTCACCGGCGACATTCCGGTCGGCTCGTACAATTCGACGCGGCTCGCCAATATCGGCATCGGCCATGGCGCGATCGACGCGGGCGGCGGCTACACTTACTTCAATCCACAGACCGGCCACGAGTTTTCTGCCGTGCTCGGGATGACCTACAATTTCACGAATCCCGACACGCAATACCAGAGCGGCATCGATCTTCATCTCGACTGGGCCGCATCGCAGTTCGTGAGCAAGCAGGTGCTCGTTGGCCTCGCAGGCTACGTCTACAAGCAGGTCGGTTGCGATAGCGGCTCAGGCAATCGCGTCGGATGCTTCGAGTCCCAGGTGGCCGGGATCGGCCCCCAGATCGGCTTTCTGTTCCCCGTGGGCACGATGCAGGGGGTGCTCAGCTTGAAGGGCTACAAGGAGTTCGCCGCTCAGAACCGACCCGAAGGCTGGAACACCTGGCTGACCTTCGTGATCTCGCCGATGGCGCAGGCGCCGGTCGCGGCGAAGCCGATGATCCGGAAGTGATTGCTCTCCGTCTATCCCGCGGCCCCGGTGTGTCTGTGGCCAGTTGACGCCCGGTCTCAACCGCTGCGCGACTGTTGGCCGGCGTCGCGCCTGCCGGGCTAGAGGTCCCCGCCGCCGAGCAGCTTCTTGCCCGCCGCGGCCTGGGACATCGCATCGCGGCAAGGCTCGCTCAGATCCGCGAGGTGCGATTTGATGCACTCCCTGATGCCGCCGGTGCCGGGCGTAATACCCGCACACAGTTTCGCGACATCGGGTTTGCAGATCTTTCCGCTCACAGCCACCGTGAGAAGGCGATCCTGACACGCTTCCGACACGTCTTTCAGGTGAGACTTGATGCAGGCCTTGATCCGGCCCTCGCCGGGCTGAACGCCCGCACACAGCGTCTTGATGTCACCCTTGCAAGGCGGCCCCGCTTGCTGCGCGACCGCGACGGAATTCGACAGCAGCAACGCTGCCACGATGACCAGCCCGGATCGGATACCTGCCATTTTAATGCCCTCCAGCCCGGACCAGATCATATCCGAACGCCCGCCGCGGCGCCAGATCGGCGCTAGATCACCGCAGAGTTTCCCCGTCTCTATCACCTCGACATGCGCGCACGTCCTGCGATCAGATTTCGCCTGCCTGCGGAAAGACCGGCTCCGGGGCCGCGTGGGAGCGCTGTGCGCCGGTGAAGACTGGACGCGGTGAGCAAGTCGGAAGACAAATGCAAGGGCCGTCGCTTCGGCGGCCTCGTTGAATCGCAGCGATGCCCGTCTGATCGGGCGAAGGCTGCGAGAGGCCCCGCGCCAGCGAAGGCCTCAGGGGGTGACCATGCAAAGGATGAGTGCCGTCTTGGGCTCTGTCTTGGGCTCTGCACTGTTCTTCCTGGTTGCACCATGTGTGCTCGCAGGGCTGATCCCGTGGTCGATGACTCGCTGGGAGTTCAGGCCTGCTTTCTTCGGACTCGAGGGCGCGCGCTCAGTCGGCGTCCTGCTCATCCTGGTCGGTTTGCCGGGACTCGTGGACTCCTTTGCAAGATTTGCGCTTCAAGGGCTCGGGACACCCGCGCCCGTTGCGCCGACGAGGAACCTGGTGGTTACGGGTCTCTACCGGCATGTGCGCAATCCGATCTACCTCGCCGTCGTCGCAATCATCCTTGGTCAGGCCATACTGTTTGGCGATTGGCGCCTCGTTCTATTCGGCGTCGTGCTCTGGCTCGCCTTCCACCTCTTCGTCGTTGCCTATGAAGAGCCGACTTTGCGTGACACGTTTGGTTCAGAGTACGCGGCCTATCGCGCGAACGTCCGCCGCTGGGTTCCGCGGCTGGTCCCCTGGAGAGCACCGTAGCCGAAGCCGCGCCAAAATCTGCGGTGCCGTGTCGGCCCAGCCACATCTGCTTCGTCCTTGGGCCATGAACGGGCAATAGACCTCGACGTCTGGCCCATCAGTCCATGAGGATACCGATCATGCCCAGCACCGTACGCCTGCACCGCGTTCTCACGACCAGCCCGGAAAAAATCTATCGCGCCTTCCTCGAGGCGGATGCGCTTACAAAATGGCTTCCCCCGAACGGGTTTACGTGCACCGTGCATCATCTGGAGCCGAAAGTCGGCGGCACGTTCAAGATGTCGTTCCGGAATTTCACGACCGGCAACAGCCATGCGTTCGGCGGCGAATATCTGGAGCTCGTGCCCGGCGAACGTCTGCGCTACACCGACAAGTTCGACGACCCGAACCTATCTGGCGAAATCCAGGTCACCGTCGTGCTGAAGAAGGTCTCTGTCGGCACCGAAGTCGATATCACGCAGGCCGGCATCCCCGACGTCATTCCGCCGGAGGCCTGCTATCTCGGCTGGCAGGAATCGCTGCGAAACCTGGCGCGGCTCGTCGAGCCGGAGATCAACCAGTAGAGCGCGTCGCCAAGACGAGCCGCCTCAATATGAAAGGCCGCCGGTTTCGGCGGCCTTTCCTTGATGATGCAGGGCGGGCTCCCGTCAAGACCCGAAATCGCGGAGTTGCCGCTCCCCCGATCGCGGGACATAGTTCGGCTTGGGCTCCCGCCGTGCGGCGAGCAATGGCCTTTGAGGGATGGACATGATCGAGCCGGTCGACAGCCTCGAGATCACCGTTGTCGTCGACAACGTCACCGACAGCCTGTCATCGACCCCGAAATTCGTGGAGACCGAGTTTGCGGGCGCGCGGCGGCGCGGAATGAAATGGCTGAGCGGAAAATGCCTCTGCTGCGCCGCCCATGGCCTATCCTGTGTGATCACGGCCCGAACCGGCCCCAGGTCGCACACGCTGCTGTTCGACACCGGGCCCGACGAGTGGGTGTTCGAGCGCAACGCCATCAGGCTCGGGCTCGACCTCGGCAAGATCGAGGCGATGATGCTCTCGCACGGGCACTGGGACCATGCCGGCGCCATGCCGCGGGCGCTGCAGATGATCACGCTCGCCAACGGCGGGAGGTCCGTGCCGACCTACATGCATCCCGGCATGTTTGCGTCACGCGCCGTTTTGGGCCCTGACGGCCGGCTGGCGCCGATGGAGGATGTCCCGAGCGCGCGGGTTCTCGCGGGCAACGGCGCCGAGCTGGTCGTCACGAACGAAGAGCAGTCGGTGTTGTCGGGATCGTTCTACATCAGCGGCGAAATTCCGCGCGTCACGCCGTTCGAGCGCGGCATGCCCGGCCAGCACCGGCTCAATGATGACGGCGAGTGGGAGCTGGACGAGCTCCTGATGGACGAGCGCTTCGTCGCCGTGCACATCGCCAACAAGGGCCTGTTCGTCTTCACCGCCTGCTCGCATGCCGGCCTGATCAAC
The DNA here is from genome assembly GCF_006483445.1 of Bradyrhizobium guangdongense. Classification (GTDB taxonomy): domain Bacteria; phylum Pseudomonadota; class Alphaproteobacteria; order Rhizobiales; family Xanthobacteraceae; genus Bradyrhizobium; species Bradyrhizobium guangdongense_A. Next base: position 74,773 of record NZ_PPPT01000071.1, read on the forward strand.
GTGCTCACGCATGCCGGCAACCGCTTCCCCGGCATTCCGATTTACGGCGTGCTGGGCGGCTTCCATCTTTCGGGCGCGACCGAAGCCATCATTCCCGACACCGTCGAAGCCCTCGACCGGTTCGATCTCGGCGTGATCGCGGCTGCGCATTGCACCGGATGGCGGGCGTTGGGTGCGCTGAGCACGCGGTTCGGGGATCGGGTCGTTCCGTCGGCGGTGGGGAAACGCTTCTCGCTGTGAAGTCTCGATACCGGACCAATTCTAGTAGAGGCCGCCTTGCGGTCGTCTGGCGTTCCTGGCCGATGATCCCTGCCAGTACGGATTCTCAATGCACATCGCCGAAAGTCCTGAAGCCGTCATCCGGCACTGGTCGATCGAAGCATAGCTGCAGTCGATGATGGTCATGCCCCGCCGGTGCCACGACTGGAGGCACACGGGATAGCGCGGGTCGTAGCGTTGAGCCGAGGCGGGCGCGACCGCCAACGTCGCTGCGGCCGCGATGAGCACCCAATAGAGCATGCGCATCTCGTCACCTCATTTGCGGGTTGCAGTGCGGCGGTGCCGCCTCGCCGGTCACGCCTACTGGATCGTTGCGTTCACGGTGATGACCGAGCGCCCCTTGCCATACGGTCCCTCTCCCGAACCATAGATGGCAAACGTATCGCTGCCCTTGTAGCCGCGGGGCGCGGTATAGGTGAAGGTCGTGACGTTGACCTGCCTCAGGGTTCCCCGCTCGGGCTTCTGCGAAATGCCGGAGCTCGTCATCATGCCTGGAATTCGGATCGGGAAATTGCAGGTCTCGCCGGACTTGACGGCGAAGAACGCCACCATGTCGACGCCGAAAGCGGAGGGGTGGCCGGTGACCCTGCATTCGGCCGCGCGCACCGAGACGGGGACCAGGCCGAGCAGTGCAGTGATTGCCAGGACGCAGAACCGCCGCATGGTCGACCTCCCCTGAAGATTGGTTCCGGGGCAATCAACCCGGATCGCCCCAGCCACGTTGACTTGAGTCAACGGCTCCGCGCGACGAAGCGCGGGCGACGGATATTTCGGGGCTGATCGGCCAAAAGTCGCCGAAACCGCCCGGTTTTGGCACGTTATGACCGAAGCGGCCGCGTTAAGGGAATATTATGCTGCAATGCAATGCGATAATTGCTGCCATGCAAACAATCCAGTGGTGTTTGGTATCTGGTATACGTACATTGGCTTTCGAAGACGGGGGCGGCACCGGCCAATCCCCGCAAGAAAGGAAAGACCGATGTCCAAGACTGCTTCCGTCGCGCTCGCGCCCTCCAGCTCCATGTTCGCCCGCCTGCTCGCCTCGATCGACCGCCTGCTGATGGCGAGCGCCCGGATCTCGAACCGCAACGGCGACCTGCCCCGCTTCGGTCTGTAAGGAAGGCTTCTCCGCGCGGCCGAAACGGGCGCGCCGGTTGGTAAAACTCGCAAATTGCTACTATTGATGAATGGCCCCGCTCGTCGGGGCCATTTGTATTTGTGCCACCCGACTCATGCCCGGGGTCCACGAGGTCCTGCGGCAAAAGCGCACAACGGTCGGGTGGGCGCTTGAACCTTGGCATAATGAATACAAGAATGCCGACGCAGCGCTCGAGAACAATCAGAGGCGCGTTGGAGGATTCATGACGGATATGGTGCAGGCAACAGCGGCCCCCGCTGCCGCGCGCGTGAGCGATGCCTATCGCTGGACGCAGTTGGCGGTGGGCGTGGCGGCGATGGTGATGATCGCCAACTATCAATACGGCTGGACGTTCTTCGTCCCCGATATTCAAAAGAAGTTCGGCTGGGATCGGGCGTCGATCCAGTGGGCCTTTACTCTGTTCGTCTTGTTCGAGACCTGGCTCGTGCCTGTCGAGGGCTGGTTCGTCGACAAATACGGCCCGCGCATCGTCGTGCTGGTCGGCGGCGTGCTCTGCGCCCTCGGCTGGGCCATCAACGCGCAAGCCACCACGCTCAACGGCTATTATCTCGGCATGATCATCGCGGGCATCGGCGCCGGTGGCGTCTACGGCACCTGCGTCGGCAACGCGTTGAAATGGTTCCCGGACAAGCGCGGTCTCGCCGCCGGCATCACCGCAGCCGGCTTTGGTGCAGGCTCCGCACTCACGGTTGCGCCGATCCAGGCGATGATCAAGGACTCGGGCTTCCAGACCACCTTCCTCTATTTCGGTCTGGGACAAGGCATCATCATCTGCATCCTCGCCTTCTTCCTGTTCGCGCCGAAGGCCGGACAGGTGCCGGCCGTGGCTCAGAACGCGGCGCTGCAACAGACCCGCCGCAACTATCAGCCGACCGAGGTTCTGCGCCAGCCGATCTTCTGGCTGATGTACTTCATGTTCGTGATCGTTGGCGCCGGCGGGTTGATGGTGACGGCGAACCTGAAGCCGATCGCAGTCGACTGGAAGGTTGACGCGATCCCAGTCACCCTGATCGGCATGACCATGACCGCGGTCACCTTCGCAGCCACGATCGACCGCGTGCTCAACGGCCTGACGCGTCCGTTCTTCGGCTGGATCTCCGACATGATCGGCCGCGAGAACACCATGTTCATCGCCTTCGGCATGGAAGGTTTTGGCATCTGGATGCTCTACCTCTGGGGCCACGATCCCGTGTGGTTCGTGCTGCTCTCGGGCTTCGTGTTCTTCGCCTGGGGCGAGATCTACTCGCTGTTCCCCTCGACCTGCACCGACACGTTCGGCGCCAAGTTCGCGACAACCAATGCGGGCCTGCTCTACACCGCAAAGGGCACCGCAGCGCTCCTGGTTCCGATCGCCAACTACATGCAGCAGTCGTCGGGCACCTGGGACAGCGTGTTCATCATCGCGGCCGGCGCCAACATCCTGGCCTCGCTGCTGGCGATTGCGGTGCTGAAGCCCTGGCGCAAGGTCGTGGTCGCCAAGTCCACGCTCTGACGGCCCCAAGATTCCTGACGAAAATCGCGCCCGGCCCTCGTGGCCGGGCGTTTTCGTTTGCGCAGCTTCTGCTTTCACGAAGCTGCGGAACCCGTCGATTTGTTGCTATTCAGCCCAAGATAGGGCTTGCATTCTGGAATATCGTATACCAGATTGCCCGACGCGCTTGCGACAATCCGCCACAACCTTGCGACACCAGGTCGCAATCGGCACGCGCGTTGGGAGGACATTGATGTTGACCGATACGGACGGCGCCGTCACGGCTGCGCCCTTGCGAAGTGGTTACCGTTGGCTCCAGCTCGCCATGGGCATCGTCTGCATGGCGATGATCGCCAACCTGCAATATGGATGGACCCTGTTCGTCGATCCGATCGACGCCGCCCATCACTGGGGCCGGGCCGCGATCCAGCTCGCCTTCACGATCTTCGTCGTCACCGAGACCTGGCTCGTGCCGATCGAGGCGTGGTTCGTCGACAAATACGGCCCGCGCATCGTCATCATGTTCGGCGGCGTGATGATCGCACTGTCCTGGATCCTCAACTCCTATGCCGACACGCTCACCCTGCTCTACGCGGCCGCTGTTGTCGGCGGCATGGGCGCCGGCGCCGTGTACGGCACCTGCGTCGGCAATGCGCTGAAATGGTTTCCCGACCGCCGCGGCCTCGCTGCGGGCGCAACCGCGGCCGGCTTCGGTGCGGGCGCGGCCCTCACCGTCGTACCGATCGCGAGCATGATCGCATCGAGCGGCTATCAGAGCGCGTTCTTCGAGTTCGGCATCGGCCAGGGCGTGATCGTCTTCGTGCTCGCCTTCTTCATCAGCCCGCCGCAGGTCTCGATCCCGCCGAAGAAGAAGAAGCTCAATCTGCCGCAGACCAAGATCGACTTCACGCCGCCGCAGGTGCTGCGCAGCCCGATTTTCTGGGTGATGTACCTGGTTTTCGTGATGGTCGCCTCCGGCGGCCTGATGACGGCGGCGCAGATCGCCCCGATCGCACACGACTTCAAGATCGCCAACACGCCGGTCACGCTCGCCGGCTTCCAGATGGCGGCGCTGACCTTTGCGATCTCGCTCGATCGCATTTTTGACGGCTTTGGACGCCCGTTCTTCGGCTTCATCTCCGACACAATCGGCCGCGAGCACACCATGTTCATCGCGTTCGGCACGGCCGCGCTGATGCTGCTGACGCTGTCGGCCTACGGCCACGTTCCCATCGTCTTCGTGCTGGCGACCGCGATTTACTTCGGCGTGTTCGGCGAGATCTACTCGCTGTTTCCCGCGACCTGCGGCGACACCTTTGGTTCAAAATTCGCGACCACCAACAACGGCATGCTCTACACCGCGAAGGGAACCGCCTCCCTGCTCGTCCCGCTCGCGAGCGTGATCTCGGCTGCCTATGGCTGGAAGGCCGTGTTCGTGGTGGCGGTGGCGCTGAACGCCACGGCGGCCCTGATGGCCCTGTTCGTCATCAAGCCGCTGCGGCGCTCGTTTATCCTCGGCCACGAGGCAACCGAGGCGGAAACCGCCACCGGCAAGCCGAAAGTGGCGTAAGCTAAGTATTCGCGGATCATCGAAAGGGGCGCCCAACGGCGCCCCTTCTCGATTCGGGGAACAGGAACGTCAGCAGGGCTGCCGTTTAAATCTTCGGTCAAACCGCATCTTGGGTTTGACAATTGGCATAATGTATACCAGACTTCTCTCACAACTGATCCAGGGAGGTTGCAATGCTGGTCGGAGACATTCTGAGCAAGAAGACGTCGCGCGTTGTAACGGTGCGTATGAATGAGACGGTCGAGATCGCCGCCAAGCTGATGCGCGCCAACAACATCAGCGCGCTGGTCGTGAAGGACGTCGTCCGTTCCGAGGGCAATACCGCGGTCGGCATGTTCACCGAGCGCGACGTGGTGCGCGCGATCGCCGAGCACGGCGCTGGCGGCGTCAACGTCAAGATCTCGCAGCTCGTCTCGGTGCAGCAGCTGGTCTCCTGCTCGACGACCGACACGCTCGAGCATGTCCGCCATTTGATGAACCGCCATCACATCCGCCATCTGCCGATCATCGACGATTACAGCCTCGTCGGCGTCATCAGCATGCGCGACGTCTCGGCCGCCTTCGACGAGACCTCCGTGAATACGCCGCACGCGGCGTAACTTTCTAAAGCCAACTCCCCTGCGACTGCCGGCCCCGGCTCGGATCCATCCGAGCCGGACCGGATCTTTCGTCCCAAATTCTGGCTTGTGCTCTCCCCGCGAGGAATTTCCATGAAGATCTGCATCTACGGCGCCGGCGCGATCGGCGGATATCTCGGTGTGCAGCTGGCGCGCGCCGGTGCGGATATCAGCCTGGTCGCCCGCGGCGCCCATCTCGCCGCCATGCGGGAGCGCGGCCTGACGCTCTTGATGGGCGACGAGGAGCACACGGTGCAGCCGCGCTGCACAGACAATGCCGCCGAGCTCGGCGTGCAGGACTACGTCATCATCACGCTGAAGGCGCATTCGATCACCGGCGTGATCGAGAAGATGCAGCCTTTGCTCGGGCCCAAAACCCGCATCATCACCGCCATCAACGGCATCCCCTACTGGTATTTCTACAAGCACGGCGGCGCTTACGAGAATTCGACGCTCGAGAGCATCGATCCCGGCGGCCGGCAGTGGCGGGAGCTTGGCGCCGAGCGCGCCATCGGCTGCATCGTCTATCCCGCGACCGAGATCGAGGCGCCCGGCGTCATCAGGCACGTCTACGGCAACAATTTCCCGCTCGGCGAGCCCTCGGGCGAGATCACATCCGATGTGCAGCGCCTCGCCGACCTCTTCGTCCATGCCGGCATGAAGGCGCCGGTGCTCGACCGCATCCGCGACGAGATCTGGCTCAAGCTTTGGGGCAATGTCTGCTTCAACCCGATCAGCGCGCTGTCGCATGCCACGCTCGACGTGATCTGCACCGATCCGGCCACCCGCGCGCTGTCGCGGGCGATCATGCTGGAGACGCAAAACATCGCCGAAAGCTTCGGCGTCAAGTTCCGCGTCGACGTCGAGCGCCGCATCGAGGGTGCTCGCAAGGTCGGCGCGCACAAGACCTCGATGCTGCAGGATCTCGAGCGCGGCCGCCCCATGGAGATCGATCCGCTGGTCACCGTGGTGCAGGAGATGGGCCGACTGACCGGCATCGCCACGCCGGCGCTCGACTCGGTGCTGGCGCTGGTGGCGCAGCGCGCCCGCATCGCCGGCCTCTATGACGGCGCGACCGTCTCGGGCGGCCTCGCGCGGGCGGTCGCGTGATGGCGGGCAGCAGCGTGACCAGATGGCTCCGCTTCCGCCACGGCGGCAAGACCGGGTTCGGAACGCTGGAGGCCGACCGCATCGCCGTGCATGACGGCGAGATGTTCGGCACGTCGGCTGCGAACGGCAAGGTGCTTGACCTGTCGGAGGTCGAGCTGCTCGCACCCAGCGCGCCCAGCAAGATCGTCGCGCTCTGGAATAATTTTCACGCGCTCGCGGCAAAGCTCAACCAGCCCGAGCCAGCGGAGCCGCTGTATCTGCTGAAGGCCACGACAACCATCGCCGCACCCGGCGCGGTAATCCGCCGCCCGTCCTCCTATCACGGCAAGACCACCTATGAGGGCGAACTCGGCATCGTCATCGGCAAGACCTGTGCCCGCGTCTCGCCATCCGAAGCCGGCCGCCTCATCTTCGGCTACACCTGCGTCAACGACGTCACCGCCAACGACATCCTGACCCGCGACCCGACCTTCCCGCAATGGGCCCGCGCCAAGGGCATCGACGATTACGGCCCGTTCGGCCCCGTCATCGCCACGGGCCTCGATCCCCAAAAGCTCGTGGTGCGCACCATCCTCAATGGCGCGGAGCGGCAGAACTATCCCGTTTCCGACATGATCTTCAGCGCCGAGGAGCTGGTCAGCAAGATCTCGCACGACATGACATTGCTGCCTGGCGATCTGATCGCCGTCGGCACCTCGGTCGGCGTCGGCGTGATGAAGGAGCCGGTCAACACCGTCACCGTTGCGATCGATGGGATCGGCGAGTTGACGAACGAGTTTCGGCTGTAGACCCCCGTCATTCCGGGGCGCGACGAAGGTCGCGAGAATCCATAACCACTGGCCGAAGTTGTTGCGCGTGATGCGTAACCGGCATCTCGCGCAACGATTCCTTCCTGGGGTTATGGATTCCGGGCTCGTCGCTAACGCTCCGCCCCGGAATGACGATCTTCGTGCGGCACCGCACCAAAATTGATCCAGCGCAATTTTGCCTTCGCAGCCACAGCTATCCTTCCCCAAAAGAAGAAACGTGTATCTCACAATCCAAGGGGAGGAATCCATGTCGAATGCCGGCAATGCTCTTTTGTGGACTGGCCTGTACTTCGCTCTCGCGTTCGGCGCGATCTTCGTGGTCTGGTTCGCCGACAAGATGCGCTCGAACATACTTGGGAAGTGATTTGCGAGGGTAAGCTGGTTCCGATGACCGCTAGCTGCTAGCCTTGGTTCAAAGCGGGCTGACGCAGCGGGCGTCGCCTTGCGCCTGGCTACGCCCCTCGCCTTCATGCGCATCATCTTCGGCTTTCTCTCCGGTCTCCTCGGCGCACTGGCCGGCTGGCTTGGGCTCGCCTTCGCGATCGCGGCCCTTGCAGGTCCGGACCGCGATGGCGGCATCGCCATGGGCGCATTCTTCGATATCGGACCGATCGGCGGTGTCATCGGCTTCGCCGCCGGCGTGTGGCTGTTCGTCCGGCTTGGCGTCGTCAGCGACAGCATGGCGTCGCCTGATGCCGCAACGGCATCGCGTGCGCGCATTTCGCGCCCCTATGTCATCATCCTGCTGCTGCTCATCGGGGCCATCGTGTGGACGGTCTGGTACGAGCTCATCCGCTCGCCCTACCTCACCCATGGCTTCATGACGCTCGAGCTGCAGTTCCGGCTACCACAGGGCATGACCCTGCCGCCCGACAAAGCCGACGTGCAGATCGAGGTGGGCGAAGGACGGGGATCCGCGATCATAGACTTGACCAACCGCTGGCGCGGACACGACGGGGAGCGGCAGGCGATCCTCGCGACGGCATCGCTGATGTACAAGACGAGCCATCGCACCGTCACTTTGACGATGCCGGGCGTGCCTGCACAAACTTGGCTTCTCGATCTCGCCTCTGACCCTGATCCGACGCCGAGCTTCTCAGGCTGGCACCTGCCGAACGGCGCGCCTGCAGCGCGAGGCATCGAGTTGAATTACCGATTAAAGGCGGACCGCTGACGGCGAGCGGCAGCCCGGATGGAGCGAAGCGCAATCCGGGATTCGTGCTCCGCGGCGCTACCCCGGATTGCGCTGCGCTGCATCCGGGCTACGGGACTATTCGATCACCTCATCCACCAACGCCAGCAAGCCTGGGGAGTCTTGACCCCGAGCTGTCGCGCGGTCCACCGCGGACATCGGCCTGCCAGCGCAATTCGGGCCGGCCGCCGACGTCCGTGCTGCATATCTGCGGGATCAGCTCGGCTCCACACCAGGAACAGGAAAAGCCCGGCACATCTCGACGCATTCCGATCTAAGGCGCGCGGTGACCGCATCGTCTCCCTTTGCCTGCAACGCCGCGGCGATGAATTCGCCGATGCGGCGCATCTCCACGTCTCCCATGCCACGCGTGGTCGCCGCGGGTGTCCCGAGGCGAACACCGCTCGGCCGGAGCGGCGGGCGCGGATCGTCCGGGGTGATCTGCTTGTTCGTGGTGATGGCGATGGCATCGAGCAGGTCCTCGGCGGTGCGTCCGTCAAGTCCGACCGAGGCGGCCGTGTCGATGACCATCATGTGATTGTCCGTTCCATCCGTGACGAGCTTCATCCCGCGCTCCATCAGCGTTTCGGCCAGGACTTTCGCGTTGCGCAAGACCTGCCGTGCGTACGCCTTGAAATCCGCGGTCATCGCCTTCTTGAGCGTCACCGCCGTGCCGGCCACGACGTTCATGTGAGGTCCGCCCTGCAAGCCGGGAAACACGGACGCATCGATCCGGCCGGCATGTTCCTTCCTGCACAGGATGATCCCGCCACGGGGCCCGCGGAGTGACTTGTGGGATGTCGTGGTCATGACGTCGAAGCCGGCATCGAGCGGATTGCGCATGACGTCGGCGGCGACCAGTCCGGCATAATGGCTGACATCGGCCATCGTCAGCGCGCCGACCTCGTCGGCAATGCTCTTGAATGCCGCATAGTCGAGGTCGCGCGGATAGGAGCTGTAGCCGCACAGCACCATCTTCGGACGCGCTTCGCGCGCTGTGGCGCGCAACTGGTCGAAATCGATCGCGCCACCCTTCGACGTATCCGTCTTGTAACGGACGAAGTTGAACAGTCGCCCCATGTGCGACACCGGCGCGCCGTGCGTGAGATGACCGCCGTGCGACAGGTCCATGGCGAGAATGGTGTCGCCGGGCTGTAAGAGACCGAGGTAGACGGCCTGGTTCATCGGCGATCCCGAGAGAGGCTGAACGTTAGCGTGCTCGGCGCGAAACAGCGAGCAGGCTCGCTGACGCGCCAAGTTCTCGATGTCGTCGGTGAACTGCTGGCCGCCATAGTAGCGGCGTCCCGGATAACCTTCGGAATATTTGTTGGTGAAGACAGATCCGAGCAGCTCGAGCACCTCCGGATAGGTGTAGTTCTCGGACGGAATGAGCTCGACGCCGTCCTGCTGACGGCGCTCTTCCCCCGCCAGCGCAGCGGCGATCTCGGAATCGTTGACGGACAATTCGTTGCGAAACGACGGCATGCTTGGGCTCCTCAACTCGCTGTTCTCTCAGCAGATGGGTGCCCAGGCGATCGGCGTTGAAATCCCTCGCGCTTCCCCGTGGTCAGTTCCACGTTTGCTCGCCAGTCGCGCGACGGAAACGAAAAGCGCGAACGCCCTTCGCGGGAGAGAAGCTAACCTACAAGCGGACCTTCCGCAACGGGCAGCCTGTCCAGCAGCTCACCTGCGCAGGATTCCCTTCAAGCGCTTCCATGCAGGAACGAAGATCCATCCAGCCATGGGGATCGATATCCCGCCGATCAGCAGCCCGACGATCCCCGACAGGAAGGTTTCGACGATCCATTTGACTGCCCCGCCGACGGACGGCAGGGCGTGAGCCGCGGCCTCGCCGGCGAAAGCGACGGCATGACCGAGGGCATGCAAACCATATGCTTCGAGACCGTGGATGATAATGCTGCCGCCGACCCAGATCATGGCCGCAGTGCCGACCGCGCCGAGAAAGGTCAGGAACGCCGGCATGCCGAGAACGAGCGCCCGGCCCGAGGCGCGGCTCGCGGCAGCGATCCATGAGCTGCCATCATGCCTTGCAAGCGCGACCCCGATGTCGTCGGCCTTCACGATCAGCGCGACCACGCCATAGACCGCGATGGTGATGCCGATCCCCACCAGCGCCAGCACGAACGCCTGCATCGAAATGCCCGCGTCGGGAACGGAGCCCAGCGTAATCGCCATGATTTCCGCCGAGAGGATGAAGTCCGTCCTGATGGCGCCGGCGACCTTCTCGTCCTCGAGCGCCTGCGCACTCGTCGCAACCGAATCGGCTTGCGCCTCATGCTCGTGCGCCATGTGGGGCGCGATGATCCCCAAAACCTTCTCTGCGCCTTCGTAGCAGAGATAGACGCCTCCCAGCATGAGAAGGGGCGTCAGCATGCGGGGGAAGAAATAGCTGACGACCAGGGTGACCGGGAGCAGAAAGAGGAGCTTGTTGCGAAGCGAACCGGCCGCGATCTTGGCGACGATCGGCAATTCTCGGTCGGCCGAAAACCCAATGACGTATCGCGGCGTGACCGCGGTGTCGTCGATGACGACGGCGGCAGCTTTCGCGCCTGCCTTGGTGGCCTGAGCGGCCACGTCATCAAGCGATGCCGCGGCGATCTTTGCGATCGCAGCGATGTCATCAAGCAATCCGAGCAGCCCAACACTCATTGCAACTCCTTCCATGGCCTGTTGGAACAACAGGCATCCGCCGCCACAGCGATCAACGTTTAGCCGCGGGATGGAGCCCCGTCCAAGCGGGGCTTCGTCGCAGAAATTACCGCCACACGGAATCACGCCCCTCGCCCCCGCATGATCGCCCTGCCCTCGCCGCACCCCGGCTCGATAGACTTTTGCAGGAACGGGCGGCATCCTTCCGGCCAATGCAGCCAGGACAAGTCCGCGCCAAAACCAGCGGGCCAGAGGAAACAGAGGGCGACCATGTTGAAGACACGTTTCACCGAGCTTGTCGGCGTCGAGCACCCGATCGTCCAGGGCGGCATGCAATGGGTCGGGCGCGCCGAGCTGGTTGCGGCCGTTGCCAATGCTGGTGCACTCGGCTTCATCACGGCGCTGACGCAGCCGACGCCGGAGGATCTCGCAAAGGAGATCGCGCGCTGCCGCGACCTCACCGACAAGCCCTTTGGCGTCAACCTCACGATCCTGCCCGCGATCAAGCCGCCGCCCTATGCCGAATACCGCGCCGCCATCATCGAGAGCGGCATCAAGGTGGTCGAGACCGCCGGCAACAAGCCGCAGGAGCATGTCGACGAGTTCAGGAAGCATGGCGTCAAGGTGGTGCACAAATGCACCAGCGTCCGCCACGCCCTCTCGGCCGAGCGGATGGGCGCCGATGCCATCTCGATCGACGGGTTTGAGTGCGCCGGCCATCCAGGCGAGGACGACACGCCCGGCCTGATCCTGATTCCGGCCGCCGCTAACAAGGTCAAGATCCCCATGATCGCCTCGGGCGGCTTCGCCGATGCCCGCGGCCTGGTGGCGGCGCTGGCCCTGGGCGCGGAGGGCATCAACATGGGCACCCGCTTCATGGCGACCAAGGAGAGCCCGATCCATCAGCTCATCAAGGAGAAGATCGTCGCCAATGACGAGCGCGAGACCGAGCTGATCTTCCGCACCATGCGCAACACCTCGCGCGTCGCCAAGAACGCCATCTCCACCAAGGTCGTCGCCATGGAGAAGGAAGGCGCAAAATTCGAGGACATCCGCGAGCTCGTCGCGGGTGCCCGCGGCAAGATGGTCTATGCGACCGGCGATTCCGACGAAGGCATCTGGTCGGCCGGTCAGGTCCAGGGCCTGATCCAGGACATCCCAACCTGCGCCGAGCTCATCTCCCGTATCGTGCGCGAAGCGGAGGCCATCATCCGCGGGAGGCTCGAAGGCATGATCGCTCAACCCAAGGCGCAGGCGGCGGAGTAAGTACAAGAGCGGCTGAATCAAGCGCATCAAGTCTTGGAGGTGACACATGAAGGCCTACGTCTATGGCCCTAACGGCGCTGCGATTTCCGACGTCGCTCAACCAAAACCAAAGGGCACGCAGATTCTCGTACGCGTGCGTGCCTGCGGACTAAACCGCGCCGACACCGGCATGCGCAGGGGCCACGCCCACGGCGCGGCTGGCGGCGCCGGCACCGTGCTCGGCATGGAATGGGCCGGCGAAGTCGTCGAGCTCGGACCCGATGCGAAGGGCGTGAAGGTCGGCGACCGCATCATGGGTTCGGGTGGTGCTGCCTTTGCCGAGTACACGCTGGCCGATCACGGCCGGCTGTTTCACGCGCCCTCGAACATGAATTTCGAGGAGGCCGCCACCCTGCCCGTCGCGCTCGCGACCATGCACAACGCGGTCGTCACCGCGGGTGCGCTGCAGCCGGGCCAGACTGTCTTGATCCAGGGCGCCAGTTCCGGCGTCGGCCTGATGGCGATGCAGATCGCGAAGCTGAAGGGTGCAAAGCTGGTGGTGGGGTCCTCGACCGACTCCTATCGCCGGGGCCGGCTCAAGGAATTTGGCGCCGACCTCGCGATCGACTCCTCCGATCCCGGCTGGGTCGAGGAGGTGCTCAAAGCCACCGGCGGCGAAGGCGTCGACCTCATCGTCGACCAGGTCTCGGGCAAGGTCGCGAACCAGAACCTCGCGGCCACCAAGGTCAAGGGCCGCATCGTCAATGTCGGCCGGCTCGGCGGCACCCATGCCGACTTCAATTTCGACCTCCATGCCGCCCGCCGCATCAACTATATCGGCGTCACCTTCCGCACCCGCACCATCGAGGAGGTCCGGGAGATCTTTGACGGGGTCAGGACGGACATTTGGGGGGCCGTGGAACAACGCAAGCTGCAACTGCCGATCGACAAGGTGTTTGCCTTCGCCGACATCGACAAGGCGTTTGAGCACATGGAGGCCAACAAGCACCTCGGGAAGATCGTCGTGACGCTGTGACTCCGTCATTCCGGGGCG
>NZ_PPPT01000072.1 GCF_006483445.1 Bradyrhizobium guangdongense
CGGCCATGACGGTGTGGAAACGTTTCAGTGGAATTTCTCCAGGGGTGAATGCGCGCTTCCCCCTTTCAGGCGGAGGGAAAAGAAGCAGCAGCTCGCCCGACGGGAGCAACGCATGACCGAGCCCCTGCTCGCGATCCGGGGCCTGCGGGCGGCCTATGGCAAGATCGAGGCGCTCAAGGGCGTCGATATCGAGATCAATTCCGGCGAGATCGTCGCCCTGATCGGCGCCAATGGCGCGGGCAAGTCGACGCTGATGATGACGATCTTCGGCAAGCCGCGCGCCCGCGCCGGCCGGATCCTCTACGAAGGCAAGGACATCACCGATGTCCCGACCCACCAGATCGCGCATTTGCGCATCGCGCAATCGCCGGAAGGCCGCCGCATCTTCCCGCGCATGAGCGTCGCGGAAAACCTCCAGATGGGCGCGGACGCCACCGACTGCACCGAAGCCGAGCGCGAGAGCACGCAGGAACGGGTTTTCGCACTGTTTCCCCGGCTCAAGGAGCGCATGACCCAGCGCGGCGGAACCCTGTCCGGCGGCGAGCAGCAGATGCTGGCGATCGGACGCGCGCTGATGAGCCGGCCGCGCCTCTTGTTGCTCGACGAGCCGTCGCTGGGGCTCGCGCCCCTGATCGCACGGCAGATTTTCGATGCGATCCGGACCCTGAACCGGCAGGACGGGCTGACCGTGCTGATCGTCGAGCAGAACGCCAACCATGCGCTCAAGCTCGCCCATCGCGGCTATGTCATGGTCAACGGCCTGATTACGCTGGCCGGCACCGGCACCGAGTTGCTGCAGCGCCCCGAGATTCGCGCCGCCTACCTGGAAGGCGGCCGGCATTAAGGTAGGCGGTATGCGGCGAGATATCTTCCTCAATGCCCGTATTTTGCCGGTGACTTCTCCGAAGATTCAATCAAGAATGGCGCCGGTTTGGACCGGGGCCTTCCCGGCAATTCCCACAGACGACCACCCGCGAGGTATCTCATGAAATCACTGAAGCTCATCGGTCTGGCATTCGGCGCGTCAATTGCACTGTCGAGCGCGGCATTCGCGCAGGACATCACGATCGCAGTTGCAGGCCCGATGACGGGCGGCGAATCCGCCTTCGGCCGCCAGATGAAGAACGGCGCCGAAATGGCCGTTGCCGATCTCAACGCCGCCGGCGGCGTCGCCGGCAAGAAGCTCGCGCTCAGTGTCAACGACGACGCTTGCGATCCCAAGCAGGCCCGTTCGGTGGCAGAGAAGATCGCCGGCGCCAAGATCCCGTTCGTCGCGGGTCATTTCTGCTCGTCGTCGTCGATCCCGGCCTCGGAAGCCTATGCCGACGGTAACGTCCTCCAGATCACGCCGGCCTCCACCAACCCGCTGTTCACCGAGCGCAAGCTGTGGAACGTGGCGCGCGTCTGCGGCCGCGACGACCAGCAGGGCCTGATCGCCGCCCAGTACATTGCCAAGAACTTCAAGGGCAAGAACATCGCGATCCTCAACGACAAGTCCACCTACGGCAAGGGACTTGCCGACGAGACCAAGAAGGCGCTCAACAAGGCGGGCATCACCGAGAAGCTCAACGAGAGCTACAACAAGGGCGACAAGGACTTCAACGCGATCGTCTCGCGCCTGAAGAAGGACAATATCGACCTCGTCTATGTCGGCGGCTACCATCAGGAAGCCGGCCTGATCCTGCGCCAGATGCGCGACCAGGGCCTCAAGACCGTGCTGATGTCGGGCGACGCGCTCGCCGACAAGGAGTACGCCTCGATCACCGGCCCCGCCGGCGAAGGCACCCTGTTCACCTTCGGCCCGGACCCGCGCAACAAGCCGACCGCGAAGAAGATCGTCGAGGCCTTCAAGGCCAAGAACATCGACCCCGAGGGCTACACCCTCTACACCTACGCCGCGATGCAGGTGTGGTCGCAGGCGGTCAAGAAGGCCGGCACCACCGACGCCAAGAAGGTCATGGAGACCATGAAGGCCGGCAAGTGGGACACCGTCCTCGGCCCGATCGAGTATGACGCCAAGGGCGACATCAAGCAGATCGACTACGTCGTCTACAAGTGGGACGCCAAGGGCAACTACGCCGAGCTCGGCGCCAAGGGTTCTTAACAAGGGTTCCTAAGACCCACCGGCTCTCGCCATCGCGACAGACGCCCCGGTTCGCCGGGGCGTTTTCGTTTGGGGATCAGACCACCGCCTGGAACTTGGACGACTGCGCCGATTTCAGCGCCTGGAGGAGGTCGTTCGGCCGAAACGGCTTTTGCAGGCAGACCACGTTCTCCAGATCCGGTGACTGGTCCATGAAGTCGAGCGCGGTCATGCCTGACACGGCAACGATCGGGAACCCCGGGGAACGTTCGCGGATCGCGGCGATGACCTCGACGCCGCTGCTCTCGGCCAGGAAAATATCGACGATCGCTGCGTCGAAATCGGCTTCGCCAAAAGCCTTCAGCCCGGCAGCGGCGCTCTCGGCTTCCACGACTTCGAAATGATTGACCCGAAGCACGATGGATATCATCGCGCGGACGTCCTTCTGGTCGTCGACAACAAGAATGCGGGGCATGGGAACAACTCCCGGGTCGTGAAATTAGTATGCAGCAAAAACCAGCGTCCCGTAGCGGGGTCCCGCGCGGCGGCGGGAGGGTAGTATTGACCCGGCCAGTAAAAGTCATCTTACCGGTCTTCCGCCCCTTCTTGTCATAAAAGTTAACTAGGCTGTAACCTTCGGTTGAGTCGTAGGCGTCACCTCTTAAGTCGCGTGCCCAGAACGGGCTACCGCGACCGGGGGGTTCCGGGTAGGGTGAAACCAAGCGGGGAGATGCCTAATGGCGGTCTGCGGAAGATACGAGACATAATCGTGCACGCAGGAAATGACCGAACGGCTTTCCTTTCCGTGTTACCCGCCTCGCAGACTGATCGCACTGCAGCATTGGCCGTGGTCGGCGTCTCATCGATCCTGTTCGCGCTCGCGGTCCCGCTGGCCGGCGTTCCCCTCACCCCATTCCCGGCGTTCGTCGCCAGCTATCAGTCCGCACTGGCGGTCAGCGACATCATCACGGCCGTACTTCTGTTTTCGCAGTTCGCAGTGTTGCGCAGCCCCGCGCTGCTGCTGCTGTCGAGCGGCTACCTCTTCACCGCGGCCGCAGCAATCGTCCACGCCCTCACCTTCCCCGGATTGTATGCACCGGGTGGACTGCTCGGGGCCGGATCGCAGACCACCGTCTGGCTCTACATGATCTGGCACGGCGGCTTCCCGCTGTTCGTGCTGGCTTACGCCTGGCTGAAGGACGTCGACGGCGGCCCAAAACTCTGGCGGCCGGCACGCGAGGCGATCGTCGGCAGCGTGGTCGGCGTCATCGCGCTGATGACCCTGTTCGGCTGGTTCGTGACCGCGCATCACGAACTGCTGCCGGTGCTGCTGCGCGACGGACGCTATACGCCGGTCATGATCGGCGTGGTCTCCTTCGTCTGGTCGCTGAGCTTCGCCGCGCTGATCTCGCTCTGGTTCCGCAAGCCCTATTCCGTGATCGACGTCTGGCTGATGGTCGTGATGTGCGCCTGGCTGTTCGACATCGCGCTATCGGCGATCGTCAACGTCGCGCGCTTCGATCTCGGCTTCTACGCCGGACGCATCTACGGGCTGCTGGCCGCAAACTTCGTGCTCGCCGTGCTCCTCGTCGAGAATGTCGGGCTTCAGGCGCAGACGGCGGGACTGCTCGGCATGCTGAGGCAGCGGGCGGCGGCGGACCGCGACTATTACAGCGAGCGCGAGCGGCTGTTCACGGCCGTCGTGCAATCCTCCAACGATGCCATCATCACCAAGTCGCTGGACGGCACGATCACGTCGTGGAATCGCGCCGCCGAACGCCTGTTCGGCTACGCCGCAGGCGAAGCCGTGGGCAAGCATATCGACCTGATCGTGCCGGAGAAGCGGCGCGACGAGATCAGCGAAATCATGGCGCGCATCCGCAACGGCATCGGCGTGGAGCAGCAGGAGACCGTCCGCCACCACAAGGATGGCCGCGAGCTCGACGTCGTCCTCAGCGTCTCACCGCTACACGCTGCCAATGGCGAGATCATCGGCGCCACCAAGATCGCCCGCGACATCACCGAGCGGAAGCGGACCCAGACCGCGCTCCAGCGCGAGACCGAGGAGCGCCAGCGCATCTTCGAGACGTCGCAGGACCTGATCCTGGTCACCGACGGTTTCGGCACCTTCATCCAGGTCAGCCCGAGCGTGACAGATATCCTGGGATTCAAGCCGGAGGATATGATCGGCCACAGCGCCGTCGAGTTCATTCATCCCGAAGATCTGGAGAGAACGCGCGAGGAAATGCGCGCGGCGCGCCGCGGCCTCGTGAAGCGGAGCTTCGAAGCCCGCTATCCACACAAGGATGGACATGATGTGAGCCTGAACTGGCTCGGCTCGTGGTCGGAGCCGGTGAAACGCCACTTCTTCATCGGGCGCGACCTCACGGAGAAGCAGGCGGCGGAAGCCCAGTTCCGTCAGGTCCAGAAGATGGACGCCATCGGCCAGTTGACCGGCGGCGTTGCCCACGACTTCAACAACGTGCTGACCGTCATCACCGGCACGATCGGGATTTTGGCCGAAGCCGTCGCCGACAAGCCCGATCTCGCCGCGATCACCCGGCTGATCGACGACGCCGCCGATCGCGGCGCACAGCTCACCAAGCATCTGCTTGCCTTCGCCCGCAAGCAGCCGCTCCAGCCGCGCGAGATCGACGTCAACGCGCTGGTGGTCGAAGCGGCGAAGCTGCTGCATCCGACCCTCGGCGAGCAGATCCAGATCACCCCGCAACTGACCGACGAGCCCTGGCCCGCGCTTGTCGACCCGAGCCAGCTCACGACCGCGATCCTCAACCTCGCGCTCAATGGGCGCGACGCCATGCCCGAGGGCGGCAAGCTGGTGCTCGAGACCCGCAACGTGTTCCTCGACGAGGGTTATGCCGCCATGAACGCCGACGTCACGGTCGGCAATTACGTGATGATCGCGGTCAGCGACACCGGCACCGGCATTCCCGCGGCGCTGGTCGAGCGGGTGTTCGACCCGTTCTTCACCACCAAGGAGGTCGGCAAGGGCACCGGCCTCGGCCTCTCCATGGTGTTCGGCTTCGTCAAGCAGTCCGGCGGACACATCAAGATCTACAGCGAGGAAGGCCACGGCACGAGCGTCAAGATCTACCTGCCGCGCTCGACCGGCGTGCAGGAGACCGAGTACGAGCAGATGCAGGTCGGCGCGATCGAAGGCGGCGACGAGAAGATCCTGGTCGTCGAGGACGACGCACTGGTCCGCCAATATGTGGTGACCCAAATCAGGAACCTCGGCTATACCACGCTCGAGGCCGGCAACGCCGCCGAGGCGCTGGCGATCATCGACAACGACGCCAGCATCGACCTGCTCTTCACCGACGTGATCATGCCCGGCGTCATGAATGGACGCCTGCTCGCCGACGAGGCGGTGCGGCGCCGGCCGGCGCTGAAGACGCTGTTCACGTCGGGCTATACCGAGAATGCCATCGTCCATCACGGCCGGCTGGACTCCGGCGTGCTGCTGCTCGCAAAGCCCTACCGCAAATCCGAGCTGGCGCGCATGATCCGCACCGCACTTGCAAGTTAAATGCTTGCCAGTTGAGCGCACGCCGCAGCTAAGCTATCGCTGGGTGCATCCGCTGTCATTCGTCGGAGCCTGCATTTGAAAAACCTCCTCACCGATATCGCCGGCGTCCGTGTCGGCCATGCCGACGATGCCGCCCTCGCCTCGGGCGCCACCGCCATCGTGTTCGACGAGCCGGCGGTGGCGGCGATCGACGTGCGCGGCGGCGGGCCGGGCACGCGCGAGGACGCGCTGCTCGACCTCGCCAACACGGTGGAGCGGATCGATGCCATTGCGCTGTCGGGCGGCTCGGCGTTCGGGCTCGAGACCGGCGGCGGCGTGCAGGCCTGGCTTGCCGAGCAAGGCCGCGGCCATCGCGTCCGCGAGGCGCTGATCCCGATCGTGCCGGGCGCGATCCTGTTCGATCTCCTCAATGGCGGCAACAAGGCGTGGGGGCGCTTTGCACCCTTTCGCGATCTCGGCTATGCCGCGGCCGTTGCCGCGGGAGACGATTTTGCGCTCGGCACCGTCGGCGCGGGTTTTGGCGCCACCACCGCGACGTTCAAGGGCGGGCTCGGCTCGGCCTCGGCGGTGACCCCCGATGGCGTCAAGGTCGCAGCCATCGTCGCCGTCAATGCGGTCGGCAGCGTCACCGTCGGCGACGGTCCCTGGTTCTGGGCGGCGCCGTTCGAGGTGAATGGCGAGTTCGGCGGCCGCGGCTTCCCTGACAAGTTCACGGACGACATGCTGAAGATGCGCATCAAGGGCGGGCCGGCCGCGACCGCACGCGAAAACACCACGATCGGCGTCGTCGTCACCGATGCCGTGCTGACGAAGCCGCAAGCCAAGCGGTTTGCGATGATCGCGCATACCGGCTTTGCCCGCGCGATCTATCCGGTGCATGCGCCGACCGACGGCGACGTGCTGTTTGCCGCCGCAACGTGCGCAAAACCGATCGAGCCGCTGGTCGGGCTGACCGAGCTCGGCACGATCGCCGCCAATGTCGTGGCGCGCGCGATCGCCCGCGGCGTCTATCACGCGACCGCGCTGCCCTTCGCCGGCGCGCAGCCGGCGTGGAAGGATCGGTTCAAGTAGGGGTGCTGGCTTACACGCTCATCGACAGCGAAGATGCCGCGGACGTCGATCCCGAAGCCGACTGGCCCTGCTGCATCATCTGCTGGAACCAGTTGTAGGGCGAGTTGCCGGCGCCCGAGGCGCTGGGCGCGCCCGGCACGGTCGAGGTCACCTTGAAGCCGTCGGCATATTTGACCGTCGTGGTGGTCGAGCCGTCGCTGTTCACGACGGTGGTCCGGGTCGAGCCGCCGCCCGGCTTCGAGGAGTCGGAGCTGTCGCTGCCGTCACCCGATCCGCTGGCGTCCTGGGCGTGGTGGTGACCGTGCCCGCTCTTCAGCGCCTTGTCCATTTCATCGAGGCTGACGGTGCCGTCACCATTGCTGTCCAGCTTGTCAAAGACCTTGTCGGCGTTCGCGAGGTTGGTGCCGCCCGCCCCTAACGCGTCCTCGAATTCCGTCTTGTCGATCTTGCCGTCGCCATTGGCGTCGATCTGCGAGAACAGATCTTTCAGCGCGGCCTCCCTCGTCATCGGCTGGGACGACGTCGCGTCCGACGTGGAGACCGATGTCGTATTGGTCGAGGACTGGCTTTGCGCCGATATCAGCGCGCTCATCGTCTCCGGCGAGATCGGCGCGCAATTGCCTGACGTCGTCGACGAGGTCGCAGACGTCGTGGAGCCCTTGGAGCCGTCGATCGAGAACGGATTGCTCGTGCCCTGCGACAGGCCTGTCTGCTGGGTCGAGGACGTCTTCGACGACGTCAGCGTCTGCAATGCATCGAGCGCGGTCGAGACTGCGCCAAGGGCGAACAACATTGTCGATCACTCCAACGAACGCCGCGCAAGGTCGCGGCCAATGTCGCCACACAGGCAGCAAGCCGCGTGCCAGCGCAAAAACCTCAATGAATTCCGAGTCTGCCGCACTTTCGTGGTCGCTCCGCCACGGGCAATTCGTGCCGGGCGCGGCAGAATTTTCCGCCCACAGGGAACGTGGCCGGTCGCATTGCCGGGGCCTGTCCCCCATGTTAGGCGGGGCTCGTCCGCGGCCCTTTTGGAACCAGCGCCATGACCCAGTCCTTCACGCCCCGCCCCCTGGTGATCGCTCCGTCGATCCTGGCGTCCGACTTCTCCAAGCTCGGCGAGGAAGTGCGCGCCGTCGATGCCGCCGGCGCCGACTGGATGCATCTCGACGTCATGGACGGGCACTTTGTCCCGAACATCTCCTACGGCCCCGACGTCATCAAGGCGATGCGCCCGCACAGCAAGAAGGTCTTCGATGCGCATCTGATGATCGCGCCCTGCGACCCCTATCTCGAGGCGTTCGCGAAAGCGGGTTGCGACCACATCACCGTGCATGCCGAGGCGGGTCCGCATCTGCACCGCTCGCTGCAGGCGATCCGCGCGCTCGGCAAGAAGGCCGGCGTCTCGCTCAATCCGGGCACGCCGATCTCTGCGATCGAATATGTCATCGACCTCATCGACCTCGTGCTTGTCATGTCGGTCAATCCCGGTTTTGGCGGACAGGCCTTCATCCCCTCGGCGCTGGCCAAGATCCGCGATCTCCGCGCTATGACCGCAGGGAGGCCGATCGACATCGAGGTCGATGGCGGCGTCGGGCCTGATGTCGCAGGAGCGCTTGCCGCCGCCGGCGCCAACGCGTTCGTCGCGGGTACTGCGGTGTTCAAGGGCGGCACCGAGGCGGCCTACAGGACCAACATCGCCGCGATCCGCAATGCGGCAGCTTCCGCGCGCGGCGAGGCGATCTGAGCTCCGAACCGTTTCCGCTGAAGCTCCGACCAACGGCCATGGATGAACTCCGCAGCCACCCGTTTTCGGCCGGCCTGCGCCGCCTGCTCACCGAAACCCTCGAGGATGGCGAGCGCCTGATCTGGCAGGGACAGCCCGACGGCGTCGCGCACATGATGATGTGGCGCTTCTCGTGGTGGATCGGCGGCCTGTGGCTGCTGGTCACGGCCATTGCCTTTGCGCAGGGTTTCATCGAGCAGTCGGCAAAACCGCTGCTGATGGTCGGGATCGCGATGGTCGCGGCGCCCTTCGTGCTGCTGCTGCAGGACATGCAGACGCTGTTTGCGATCACCGACCGCCGCGCGCTGATCCTGCGCACGGCCTGGGGCCGGCGCACCGTCCGCGGCACGTCGTTCGCCGCGATGGACAAGGCGTTCGAGATCCTCGAGATCGGCCGCGGCGCGGGACACCTGAATTTCGCCTCGGGAGTCTCGACCCGCTCGCCCGATACCGACTACACCGGCCGCTACGGCTTTCGCTGCGTGCGCGATCCGGCTGATGTCCGCGGCATCCTGGAGCGCGCACGCCGTTAGTTCACTGCGGCATTTACGGGTGCTGCAGCGCGCAATGCCTAAAATTACAACCCGAATCCGTACTCCTCCGGACTTCCCTGATTCGCGCAAATCACTGCACATGAGCCCATCCCTTCCGGGACGGGAGCACATCATGACGACGACCCTGGTTTGGACTGGCGTGGCGTTGTGGCTTGGTTTGAATGCAGCGATCGCGGCGCGCTGCCTCTACATCGCGCGACCGGTCAAGGTCGCCTCTTCGTCCGCCCGCGTGATTTATCTCAGCAGCTATCGGGCGTAACGTCCGTGCAGCTCACCATTGTGAAGCGTCAGCCGAAGCGCCGGTGCCGAATCCCGCGGCGCCCGCATCCGGACCTCAACTATTTCTTTGGTCGCCTCGAGCGCGCCGACATCGACGTCGGACCCGAGACCCTGGACGCACAGGACGTGCCGTCCTTGATACCTCTTCCTGGAATCAATTCATGAAACCGCACTGCCCGAACTGCCTGAACGAAATGTCGAAGGCAGCCTCCTCGCGCAACCTGTACAATTGCGAACCCTGCCGCGAGATCATCCAGTACTTTGGCGGCAGCTCCGACCATAGCGACCCCGGCCCGCACTTCTCCTGGCCGATCCGCCGCAAGAGCACGGGCCACACCACCTACGTGGTCTGAGTTATCCGGCGGCCTCGCCGGTTTCCCCGGCAAGCCGCTGCGGCCGCACCACGGTGACGGTGCAGGATGCCTCCGACGCCACCTGCGACGAGACGCTGCCGAGCAGCGTGCGCCTGAACGAGCTCTGCCTCGCCCCGATGATGACGTGGTCGACGTGATTGACCTCGCAAAACTCCAGGATCGCGGCCGCGGGATCCACCGCCTCCAGCACATGCGCCGATAGCCGGTTGTCGTCGAGCTTGAGCGGCGTCGCCCAGTGCCGCAGCGCCACCAGCCGGTCGATATGCTTGTTGGAGCCCTCCTCGTCCAGCGTGCGGTCGATCGCGATCCGGTTCAGCTTCAGCACGTTGAGACAGGCGAGCCGCGCCGACGGCAAGGTGGTGAGGATCCGCTCGGTGGTGACGCGCAGCGCCTCGTTCAATTCCGGCGCGCCCTCCGCGGTGTCGAGCGCCACGGCGACGATCGGGCTGGACGCGATTTGCGCCGCGACATCGGACACTGGACGCGCCGTCTTCACCGTCGGATTGAAGCGCCGCCGCCACGCCGTCGAGAGCGGATCGCGCTTCAGCCGCTCGGAGCGCGTCGTCAGCTTGACCTGGTCGGGATAGGACAGGTCGAAGGCCAGTTGCGAGGCGGTCGGATAGCGCCAGACCGGATCGATCTCCAGGCACCGCAGCACAATCTCCTGCAGCCAGGGCGGATAGTCGGCACGCAAGCTCCGCGGCGGATAGGGATCGCGCCACAGCCGGCGCCGCATCGCGCGCAGCGTCTCGCCCTCGCCGAAGGGCCGCTCCCCCGTCGTGAAAAAATACAGCAGCACGCCGAGCGAGAACAGATCGCTGCGCGGATCGTCGCGCACGCCCAGAAGCCGTTCCGGCGCCATATAGGGCGCGGTGCCGTAAGGCAGGCGGAACTCCTCCTGCATCAGATCGGGCAGATGGTTGTGATGCGACAGGCCGTAGTCGATCAGCACGGCCTCGCCGCTGTCGCGGAACATGATGCTGCTCGGCTTGATGTCGTGATGGATCACGTTCTGCCGGTGCAGATCGGCGAGCGCGGTTGCGATCTTCGCCACCAGCGTACGCGCCTCGTCATAGGGCAGCGGCAGATCGGGCAGTCGCTTGTAGAGCGTCGTGCCGGGAATGCGCTCGATCACGACATAGGCCTGCTTGGCAAAGTCGCCGGTGCCGAAACAGGCGGGCACGTGAGGGCCTGCAAGCCGCGGCAGGATCATCATCTCCATCTCGAAGGAGACGATCGCCGCCGGGTCCTCGCCCTCGGAGACCCGCGGGATCTTCATCAGCAGCGGCATGTCGATGCCGGGATGGGTGACGGTCCACAGCGTCGCCATGCCGCCGGCATGGACGCATTCGCCGATCGTGTAGCCGTCGATTTCGGCACCTGCCTTGACGAGCGGTTTCGGCATCGCTCAGCGCCCCTGCGACAGCCGGTCGGCGAGCCAATGCGGCAGGCCGTTGTCCCGGATGCGGTTAGCCGCCGTCTCGATGTCATAGGGCACGCGGCAATAGGTGATCTCGCAGCTCTCGGTGTCGAACATGACGAACGACGCCGACGGATGGCCGTCGCGCGGCTGGCCGACCGAACCGAGCACCGCCAGCCATTGCCGTCCCCGCAGGAGCTGCACCGGCACGTCGGTCTTCGGCACGAAACTCGTCATCTTCGCCGTCGCCGACATCGAGTAGAGCGCCGGGCGGTGAATGTGGCCGCAGAACGAGACGTGCGCCGGCGTTGCGATCATGCTGCGGGCGGCATCGGGGGTGGCGCGCACATAGTGCCAGCGCGCCGGCTGGGAAGCTTCCGAGTGGACGTAGAGGCGGTCCTGGTCCTGCACGGTCAAGGGAAGGTCGGCCAGAAAGCGGCGTTGCGGCGCACCGAGCCGGCCGCGCGTCCATTCGATCGCCATCTGCGCCTCGGCGTTCATGGTCTCGGCGGTGGAGTTGACGGCCTGGTCGTGGTTGCCGCGCACGGCAAGCGCGCCCTGCCCGACCAGTTCCATCGCGGTATCCACGACCCATTCCGGATCAGCGCCATAGCCGACGAAATCGCCGAGCAGCACGATGCGCTCGGCGCCACGCACCCGCGCCGCCTTCAGGCACGCGTCGAAGGCCTGCCGGTTGGCATGAATATCGGCAAAAACGGCCAGTCGCACGCGTCCTCCACCCCAAGAGCTTATTCCTCAGCGGATTAGGCAATTTGAGGAAGGTCAACAAGATGCGACAGTGGGGGTTGGTTTACCAGTGCGCTCCATTCGCTCTGGTCGTCATGCCCGGGCT
>NZ_PPPT01000073.1 GCF_006483445.1 Bradyrhizobium guangdongense
GCATCCACGTTCTTGGCGCTGCGGGAAAGGTCGTGGATGGCCGGGACAAGCCCGGCCATGACGGAGTGTGTTTCTCCTACCACCCCTCCAGCACGATCTTGCCACGCGATTTTCCGCTCTCTAGCAGCGCATGCGCGCGCTTGAGATTGGCGGCATTGATGGTGCCAAAGGTCTGGTCGAGCGTGGTGCGCAGCACGCCCTTGTCGATGAGGTCGGCGACGTCGTCGAGCAAATGATGCTGCGCGATCATGTCAGGCGTCTGGAACGAGGAGCGCGTGAACATCGATTCCCAGTGCACCGAGATCGCCTTGCCCTTGAATGCGCTCATGGTGAATTCCGGGGGATCGTCGATCAGGCCGAACTTGCCCTGCGGCGCCATGAACTCCGCGATCGCCTTGTAGTGCTGATCGGTGAAGGTGAGGCTTGCCACCAATGCGACCGGCGGCAGCTTCAGCTTTTCGATCTGCTCCTTCATCGGCCTGGCATGGTCGATCACCGCATGCGCGCCGAGATCGAGGCACCATTTTTGCGACTCCGGTCGCGTCGCGGTGGCAAGCACGGTGAGGCCGGTGAGGCGGCGCGCGAGCTGGATCAGGATCGAGCCGACCCCGCCGGCGCCACCGGTGATCAGGAGCGTGCGCGGATCGTTGCTCTTGCCGGGCACCGCGCCGAGCCGGTCGAACAGCAATTCCCAGGCGGTGATGGAGGTCAGCGGCAGGGCGGCTGCCTGCGCGAACGACAACGTCGTCGGCTTGTGGCCGACGATGCGCTCGTCGACGAGATGGAATTCCGAGTTGGTGCCCTGGCGCAGGATCGAGCCGGCGTAGAACACCTCGTCGCCCGGCTTGAACAGCGTCACGTCGGGCCCGATGGCATCGACCACGCCGGCGGCGTCAAAGCCAAGAATCTTGAACTCGCCTTCGGGCGGGGCGGCGCGCTTGCGCACCTTGTAGTCGACGGGATTGGCCGAGATCGCCTTCACGGCCACGCGGATGTCGCGTCCCTTCACATCAGGCTTTGTGGTCTCGAAATCGATCAGCGACTCCGCGTCCTCGATCGGGAGCGATTTTTTGTAGCCGACGGCCTTCATGCCTCTTCTCCATCAATCAGGTCTGTGATCCCCTGCCGTTCTAACTGTCGGGGTAGGGCCGACTTTGCAAGTCCTGTCGGGAGCGACCGAGCCGCTCCCGAACCTCGTTTGCACTCAGAACGCCCACTGCGTGCGCATCGCGACCGCGTCGAATTTCGCGCCGACATCCGCGGTCGCGACCGGCGAGGCTTGCCTCGCCACAGTGCCGTGCAAATAGTCGAGCATGAAGCGGACGTTGCCGTTGACGTACCAGTTCAGCGCCAGCGTGTAGACGGTCTGCCGTCCGCCGGCGATGCCGGTCGCGGTGCCGAGCTGGTTGTTGAGGTCCATCGTCGAGAAGCGTCCCGCGATTTCCCACGCGCCCCAGCCGCCGCCGTCGAGCGAGAACGGATGCGCCGGCTTGACGCCGTTATAGGCCGCGTTCGCCGCGTTGTAGGTGCGGCCTTCACCCGTCAGCACGTAGCCGGCCTGTGCATAGCCGCCCTGGAAGCGCAGGCTCGGCGCGCCGAACGGCGGCAGGCCCGTATTGGCGGTGCGATCCACGTTGAACCAGAAATACTCGCCCTGCAGGATGAGCGGCCCGTAGGTTGCCGCCGCCTCGACGCTGTAGACCTGCGCGCCGGACGCGTTCGCGATCGCGCCGGTCGAGATCAGCGTGGTCGGATCGAGGCGCAGCTCCGGCCGGTCGCTCAGCGTCACCGTCTGCGTATTGGCGATCAGGTTGCGCGGCGGCTGAATCAGCCATTGCGCATCGCCGCCGAGGTGGATCGAGTAATCCTTGCCGCTGACGAGCTGGCCTGCGACGCGGGCGACCGCGCCGTACTGCTCGGATGTGCCGGCCGGTGCCGCGCTCGACGCCGAGTGGATCGCACCGGTGGTCGGTCCCGTGACATAGGCGCCGGCCCAGAACACGTCATTGTACCAGCGCGTGCCGGCCGCGGAGCGGAAGTCGCCGGCCGCGATATTGGCCGCGATCACGCCGGAGGAGGCGCGCTCCATGAACATGATGTCGTTGGAGCTGGTGGCCTCGTCCATCGTGTAGGGGAGGTCCATGATGCCGGCCTCGACCGCCATCTTGCCCCCGAACGGCTTGAGGCCGGTGTAGCTGAGATAGGCATTCTCGACGCCGGAGACGCCACCGCCCGGCAGCGATCCCGGCGCGGCGCCACCGAACCCGTCGGACGTGCCGCCGAAATCGTAGATCAGCGCGAAATTCCAGTCGTTGAAGAATTTTCCGGTCACGCCGATGCGCGCGCGCCGGACGTTCTCGCCGCTGTCGAGTTTTTGCGGCACGGTTGCTGCCGTGTTGGGGCGATAGTCGTAGCCGCCGACGTCCCAATGCACCCGGCTGGTGATCGCGACGCAGTTGGCCTGGTCGGCGGTGCAGATCGTCGGGCGGTTGTTCGGCATCGTCACGACGACGCCTGATGCCGGCGCCGGGCCCTTGACGGGAATGGCGGCGTTGGCATTGGCGACCGCAACCCGCGCTTCCGCCTTCGCCTCAGCCCTCGCTTCGGCCTTGGCCTCCACCTTCGCTTTCGCGGTCGCCGCGGTGTTGGCTGCGGTCTGCTTCTGGAGATTGTCGAGCTTCTGCTCCAGCATCTTCAACTGCTGCTTCAGCAGCGCGATCTCCTGATCGCTATTGCTTGCCGATTGCGCCTGAACCTGTGAGGCCGCCAATGCGCCGGCCAGCCCCAGTGCTGTTGTGAAAAGTTTCCTCGTCATGGCATTGCTCCCCAATTGTCGGATGAACTTCCCCAAGTCCTGAAATCGTAGGTCCGGTCGGTGACTGCTCCGCGACGATACGCCCGGAGGGCGCGGTTCCCGCTGATGCAAATTCGCAGCAACCGAATCTGCCGCCGCGATCATGCAAGATGATGCTCGTCATGCCAATGCGGACCAGCGCGCCGGCTGGGGTGGGATCAGCGCATGGCTTGCATCTTCCGGCGCGGGGAGGGGCCAATTATGCGGGGAAACTGCCCTTCAATTGGGGGGCGAACGCGCCTATATTCCGGCGTCTTTTCCGAGAGGTAGGAATGTTTCGACCCATACGCGCCGCCGTTTTCACTGCCACCTGCATTGCCCTTCTGGCGAGCCTCGATCCGGCCCTGGCGCAGGACCGCCGGGTTCCGTCATCGCCCGCCGAGATCAAGCTGTCCTATGCGCCGATCGTGCAGCGGGTGCAGCCGGCGGTGGTCAACGTCTATGCCGCCAAGGTGGTGCAGAACCGCAATCCGCTGCTGGACGATCCGATCTTCCGCCGCTTCTTCGGCGTGCCGGGCCAGCAGCCCGAGCAGATGCAGCGCTCGCTCGGCTCCGGGGTCATCGTCGATGCCTCCGGCCTCGTCGTCACCAACGTCCACGTCATTGAGGGCGCCGACCAGGTCAAGGTCTCGCTGTCGGACAAGCGCGAGTTCGAGGCCGAAATCCTGCTCAAGGATTCCCGCACCGATCTTGCGGTGCTGCGGCTGAAGGACACCAGGGAGAAATTCCCGACCCTCGACTTCACCAACTCCGACGAGCTGATGGTGGGCGACGTCGTGCTCGCGATCGGCAATCCCTTCGGCGTCGGCCAGACCGTGACCCACGGCATCATCTCGGCGCTCGCGCGCACGCAGGTCGGCATCACCGACTACCAGTTCTTCATCCAGACCGATGCCGCGATCAATCCCGGCAATTCCGGCGGCGCGCTGGTCGACATGAACGGCAAGCTCGCCGGCATCAACACCGCGATCTATTCGCGCTCCGGCGGCTCGCAGGGCATCGGCTTTGCGATTCCCTCCAACATGGTGCGCGTCGTCGTCACGACCGCCAAGGGCGGCGGCAAGGCGGTGAAGCGTCCGTGGCTCGGCGCACGGCTGCAGACCGTGACGCCCGACCTCGCGGAGAGCCTGGGCCTGCGCACGCCGAGCGGCGCGCTGGTCGCAAGCGTAGTGCCGAACGGCCCTGCGGCGAAGGCCGGTCTGAAATCCTCCGACCTGATCACGGCGATCGACGGGCAGGCGATCGACGATCTCAACGCTTTCGATTACCGCCTCGCCACGCGTCCGCTTGGCGGCACGGCGCAGCTCGACGTGCAGCGCGCGGGCAAGCCGATTAAGCTCACGGTGCAGCTCGAAGCGGCGCCCGACACCGGCCGCAACGAGCTCGTCATCACCACGCGCTCGCCGTTCCAGGGCGCAAAGGTCTCCACCATCACGCCGGCGGTCGCCGATGAGCTGCATCTGGACGGCGACGCAGAGGGCGTCGTGATCACCGACATCGGTGACGGCACCGCCGCCCAGAATGTCGGCTTCCAGAAGGGCGACATCATCCTCGCGATCAACAACCAGAAGATCGCCAGGACCACCGATCTCGAGAAGGCGGCGAAGGATCAGCCGCGGCTCTGGCGCATCACCGTGGTGCGCGGCGGCCAGCAGATCAACGTCACGCTGGGCGGATGAGTCCGAAGCGACCGCGCGAGACGCCAAGTCTGTTCGCGGCCGCGGGGCTCGAGCAAGAGGCCCCGCATCCGCTGCCGGATCGGCTGCGTCCGCGCACGCTGTCGGAGGTCGTCGGCCAGGACCACATCCTTGGCCCTGACGGCGCGCTGACGCGCATGCTGGAGACGCGCACGCTGGGCTCGCTGGTGTTTTGGGGCCCGCCCGGCACCGGCAAGACCACGGTGGCGCGGCTCCTGGCCGATGCCACCGATCTGCATTTCGAGCAGATCTCGGCTGTCTTCTCCGGCGTCGCCGACCTGAAGAAGGCGTTTGATGCTGCGCGGGCCCGTCGCGAGATGGGGCAGGGCACACTGCTGTTCGTCGACGAGGTGCACAGGTTCAACCGCGCGCAGCAGGACTCCTTCCTGCCCGTGATGGAAGACGGCACCGTGGTGATGGTCGGCGCCACCACCGAAAATCCCTCCTTCGAGCTCAACGCGGCGTTGCTCTCGCGCGCCCGCGTGCTGGTGTTTCATTCGCTCGATGCGGCCGCGATCGAAAAGCTGTTTGCGCATGCCGAGGAGATCGAGGGCAAAAAACTGCCGCTCGATGCCGAGGCGCGCGCG
>NZ_PPPT01000074.1 GCF_006483445.1 Bradyrhizobium guangdongense
TGCTGAAGGGGTTTGGCTAGCGCCGCCGTAATACCCGCGCCGTCGCCATGGCGTAGGAGGCTCCTGTCCCTTCTTCCCCGCTGCTGCCTAGAGTATAGTTCCGATGGAGGTGATGATGCCGATCCAGCAGCGGAACGCCAGGTTGTTCATGTTTGGCGAACAGGCCGCACGTGTCGGGCGGCTCATCCTCCTTGGGCTTGCCATCAACACAGCGGGCTGCAGCTCCGGAAATGCGCAAGCCACCGCGCCACCGAAGCGCCTCGGTATCCTCATGGGCGGCTCATCTTGTCCCGGCACGGACGGCCCCACTTTCTGGAGGCCGATGCTTCAGAAACTAGCCGGTCGAGGCTGGATCGAGGGTCGCACTCTCGTCATCGACTGCATCTCCGCAGGCGGTCTCATTGAGCAGGCGCCCATGCTCGCGCGCGAGCTTGTGACGCGGCGACCGGACGTCCTGCTTGGAGCAGCTACCCTGACGGTTCGTGCGTTGAAGCAGGCGACTACGGAAATTCCCATCGTTACGGCCGCGTCGGACCCACTCCGCAGCGGGATTGTAAACAATTTGGCGCATCCGGACGCGAACGTTACCGGACTGGCACCGATGACATTCGACCTCACCGCCAAGCGAATGGACGTGCTGAAGGAGCTTCTGCCAAGACTGTCCAGACTGGCCGTTGTCATCGTCGTTCGAACAGCTCCCGACCCGGTCGATGATGAGCAGATGCGAAAGGACGTCGCCAAGACGGCAGAGGCATTGGGCGTTGACTGGAAAGCTTTCTATTCAACCAGCGACAGTCTTGAACAGATATTTGCGCAGATTGCCGCCGACCGTTTCGATGCAGCCTATGTTTGGACGACGGCCTTCGCCTTTGCAAGCCGCGAACAGATCGCCAAAGCCGCGCTTCAGCATGGAGTGCCGACCATCTCCGATTTGGCGGATTACGCAAGGCAGGGCCTTCTTCTCACGTATGGGCAAGACATCGGCGGTCTCCTTGGAGACGCAGCGGAGTACATAGATAAATTGTTGCAGGGTACGAAACCTGCAGACCTTCCGCTGCAGCAGCCGACGAAGTTCGACTTGGTGATTAACCTCAAGACCGCAAAAGGGCTTGGGGTTACGTTCCCGCCATCCCTCCTCGTTCGTGCCGACGAAGTCATCGAATGACCCATGGCAGCGGTGGGTCAAAAGCCGCCCTTGATCACAGGTGGCTGCGTCGGCGGGCGCGCACGGCCTGCCCGCATGCCGGCGGAAACCTTTCGCCGCCGGTTTTTGATCGCGATGATCTTGCTCGGCGTCTATCTCATGGGCAGCGCGGTGCTGAAGGGGTTTGGCTAAAGCGCGAATCATCATCGCGCTTTAGCTCTTTGTTTGAGCACGATCTTTTCGGAAAACCGCGGCACACTTTTCCGGATCGTGCTCTAGCAACCCACTTGCATCCGCTTCCCTGACCTGGGTACTCAGGCATTCGGCTGCAGGAACGTGCCGTATCGCTTGCTCGCGGCGACCGCCGCGGCGGCCTGTCCGATGACACGCATCGCCGCCATCATGGGCCATGGCCCGAGACTCACCCGCCGGACGCCGACACGGGCGAGATCCTGGATTTCGGGCACCCCCTGCGTCACCATGATGTTGACCGGCAGCGGTGTGAGCTGAACGAGCTTCTCGATAAGGGTGAGGTCCGTGAGACCAGGCACGAAAATTCCATCGGCGCCGGCCTCGGCATAAATCTTCGCGCGCTTCACCGCTTCGTTCAGGCATTCGTCCGGCGATCCGAACCTGAGGAGGAACGGATCGGTTCGTGCGTTGATGAACAGGCGTACCCCGAATTCCTTCGCAACGTTCCGCACTGCACTGATCTTCGCGGCATGGAGTTCGGGATTGACGAGCTGCCGCTTTCCACCGGACAGGCCATCTTCGATGTTGATGCCTATGGCGCCGGCTTTCAGAACTCTGCTCGCCGACTTGGCGGCCGCATCCGGGGTGTCGCCGTATCCGGCCTCCAGGTCGATCGAAACCGGGATCGACACGGAGGCGGTCATCCGAGACACTAGGCCCTCCACCACATCGAACGGCGCCTGCTCGCCGTCCGCATATCCGAGCGCAGACGCGACGGCCCCGCTGCTGGTGGCGATGGCCAGAGACGACTTCGCGATCGCCTTGGCGGTCGCGACATCCCAGGCATTGAACAGAACGAGCGGCTCGCCCTGCTTGTGAAGACCGTGAAACGTCTCGGCGTATTGTTGTTGTGTCTTGGCGTCCATTGCCATGCTCCTGATGAAAGAGTTCGAAAGATGTCGGACCTATTAGGCCGCGCACGCGTTCAGTCGGAGGCATGCGTCCTGAACCAGTCCATGATCAGCCCCGTGACTTCGGCCTCGCGCTCGAGGTGCGGGAAGTGGCCGACATCGGGCAGAACGACACGCTGGTGCGGCCCCTTGAACAGCGCTTCCTCTTTCACCGAATATTTCGCAGTCGGATCGTTGCTGCCATAGATCGTCAGCGTCGGCGTGTGCATGTCGGAGATTGGCAGCCGCCCCAGGCGGCCGGCATCTGTCAGCCCGCCATAATATTTGAGCGCTGCCGCCATGGTGCCGGGCGCGCTCAGCGTCTGCTTGATCGAACGCAGATGCGCATCATCCTTGAAGCTCGGCGACCACAGCCTCCAGAGATAATCGACGATCGGCAGTCCATCGATATTGACCGCCGACTCGGCGCCGGGCGTCTGGAAGAAATAGACATGGAAGATGGATCGAACGACGTCCGGATCTTTCCTGATGCTCGAGAATGTGATCGGGTGCGCGGTGTTCATGACCACGGCAGCCTGGATCGCCGATGGCGCCGTGGAGAGGGCCTGAAAGGTCGACGTTCCGCCCCAATCCATGCCGACGACGCGCGCCTGTCCATCCTCGCTCAGCGCGGCGATCAGGGCTTCCAGGTCCCTGCCCAGCGCGATGGGATCGAAGACGCCGTCTGCCGGAATCTCCGTCGGAGCGTAGCCGCGCAGGAACGGCGAGACCGCACGATAGCCGGCGTCCGCGAAGGCCCGCAGTTGCTTTCGATACGACCAGGCATTGTCGGGAAAGCCGTGCAGGAACATGACAAGCGGTCCGCTCCCCTGTTCAAGATAGGCAAACCGGACGCCATTGGCATGGACGTATTTCAGCGCAGGTTCGCTGCCTGATTCATTCGATGCTGCCAGTGCGGTGCTTTGGGTCTTCATCGCCATTCTCCATCTCATTCGTCGTCATTCGCGCATGACGAGACGATCTCCGCCGCCTGCTGCAGCGTGAGTCCCTCGTCCACAATTCGAGGCGGTTGTTGATCAGGTGCCGCTCGGCGGCCTGTTCGATCTTCAACGCGGAAATTATGTGCGTAGCGCACATATCAGGTCAAGTTGTTTTTTGTGCGCTCCGCACATATTGTCCGGACCCATGGAACCCGGGATCGCAAATTTGCTGGGCGCGCTGTCGCTCGCCGTCATGGATCGCATCGAGCAGGGCGCGCGCGAGGTCATCGGCCGTGGCGGCGAAACGCCGGCCGCGCTCGTCGTGATCGGATATGGACAGGGCATGACCAACGACACGCTGCGGCGGATCCTTGGCTTGTCGCATTCCGGAACGGTCCGACTGGTGGACCGACTCGTATCGGATCAGCTTGTCGAACGGCGCTCGGCCAAGGACGGCCGCGAGGTGGCATTGCATCTGACGGCCAAGGGCGCTGCGACCCGGAACGAATTGATGGCGTCCCGGATTTCAGCCGTCACATCACTCCTCGATGTGCTGTCGCCGGCGGAAACGAAGCGACTTGGCACGCTGCTCCATGACCTGCTGGCAAGACAGAACACATCCGAGCTGGATCGCTTCACGATTTGCCGGATGTGCGACGACAGGGTCTGTACGGACTGCCCATTGCCAACGACCAAGGGCAAACACGGTCGCTAGCGGTCTGACGATCCCTCCCACGCTGCTTGCCGGGACATCGCGAGACGAACCTCGCGACCTCACAAGCCCGGCGGCGGCTTGCGCATGTTCGAGGCCTGCTCATAGGCATAGGCCAGACGCAACAGCTTGTGCTCGCTCCAGGCGCGGCCGGCGAAGGTGATGCCGAGCGGATAGTCGGGCGTCTCCTTGCCGTCTGTCGTCCCCGAGATGAAGCCGCCTGATACCATGACGCTGGGATAGCCGGCCTTGGCCGCGATCGAAGCGCCCATGGCGCCGGCAAACAGCACGGCATCGAGCTTGTGCCTGACCATGTAGGCGTCCATGCCGCGCGTCTTCGCCGCGAGCAAGTCCATGGCACGTGCGGACTTGTACTCGCGCTCGGTCAGGTCACCCCTGGTGATGTCGGCGGCGAGGAAATGGTCCTGGCCGAAGCGCAGTGCCTTCTCCGCATTCGCCGCGTTGAAGGCCACGACATCGGCGAGTGTCCTGATGCCGGTGTTGGTCGCCCAATCCCTGAGATAGAGATTGAGATCGTGCTTCAGCTCGTAGATGAAGACGACCGGCGGCGTCGCCAGATTGCCCTTGGTGCGGCTCAGCGGATTGCGGTTGAGCACGGTCATGGTGGTGCCCGGCCCGCCGATCCAGCCGAGCGTCGGCATGTTGGCGCGCACGATGACGGCGCCGAGATCCCTGAGCACCTCGATCGCCTCGGTCATCACCTTGACCCGGTTGGGGAGCAGCTTGCCGTAGAAGTAATCGTTCAGCGGATCTGATGGATCGCTCGGCACGCCGATGCGCGCGCCCTTCAGCGCGTCACGTGTGAGGCCAGCGGTGTAATCGGCCGGCCGCCGCTGCCGTTTTGTCGCGGGATCGCGCGGGTCCTCGGCCGCCAGCACGTTCAGCAGGATTGCGGCGTCGCGCACGGTCCGCGTCATCGGTCCTGCGGTGTCCTGGCTGTGTGCGATCGGCACGATGCCGGCACGGCTGATCAGCCCGACGGTCGGCTTCACGGTGACAAGGCCGTTCATGCTCGCGGGCGACAGCAGCGAGCCCGAGGTCTCGGTGCCGATCGATGCCGCGCACAGGCCGGCTGCGACCGCGACCGCCGAGCCCGAGCTCGACCCGCCCGGCTGCACGATCGGGATGCCGTGCTCGTCCACCAGGTCAGGCACATAGGGATTCTTCACCTGGCCGCCAAGCGAGGAGTAGCCCGCGGGCATGTCGATCGCGAGCATGTTGGCGAACTCGGTCAGGTTCGCCTTGCCCAAAATCACCGCGCCGGCGGTCCGAAGCAGCTTGACCACGGTGGCATCGCGCCTGGCGCGCGCGCCCTCCAGCGCCAGCGAGCCCGCCGTGGTCGGCTGCCGGTCGCCGGTTGCAACGTTGTCCTTCAATAGAATCGAAACGCCCGCCAGGGGTCGCCTGGCCGAAGGCCTGGTGCCGTCGAGCTTGCCCGCGATCGTCAGCGCATCGGGATTGAGCGCGCGCACCGAATTGAGCCCGGGTCCGCCCCGATCGTAGGCCTCGATCCGCGTCAGGTAGAGCTTGGTGAGCGCCGTGGCAGTGACCTGCCCGCTCGCCAGCGCCGCGATGATCTCGCTCATCGGCGCGTTTGCGAGCGGGGGCTGTATCTCATCGAGGCCGCCAGCGTTGGCGCCTATGGCGTCTCCGGAATCGCGGCGGGGTGCTTTCTTCATGGCGTGCCTTCCTTGCCCAAGACGAGCATGGTGCCATTTCCGGACACCACGGCCAACACGACGCATCCCGCTGTTGAGCCCTACAAATCGGGATCAAGCCGCCTTTCAATGAAATCCAAGCCGCTTGTCGAGTGTGCCCACACAGGACACGAGACGGCACGCCCTCATTCTCCGCTGGGCAAGAAATCGATGGCTATTGCGGCGGAAGGGGCGCATGCTGCTTCGTGGGAGCGCCAGCGCCGGCGCTTTGCAAAAAGGCAGGCGCGCATGAGCTACCGTTGTCGACGTGAAGTCGTCACCTTCAACCATCCGTTCCGAATCAAGGGTATCGATCGCCTGTTGCCGGCCGGCGCCTACGAAGTCGCAACCGACGAGGAGGAGATCGAGGGTCTTTCGTTCCTCGCGTTCCGCCGCATTGCCACCATGATCAAGGTGCCGGCGGAGGGCTCGCGCGGGTTGACGATGGAGGTGATCTCGATTGGCCCGGCCGACTTGTCGGACGCGCAGCGGATCGACGCAGGCCTATCCGATGGCTGACGAGACGCTCGACCTCGACAGCCCACCCGGAAACCTGCAGCCTTTCGTCGAGCCATTCCGAACTTCGGCGAACCATCTTGCGTAACTCGAGTTGACCGCAAGGAGGCAGAGGTGGCGGCATGAAGATCCCCCCGAAGACAATGGATTTCGCCGCCGCGCGACACCTCGCCGATGGCTTCAATTTTCGCGCATACACTCCGCACAAGGTCGCCCACGAGCTGCTGCGCTGGGATCAGGAATTCAAGAACGCCGACTACACGGAGCTCGTTGCAGCGGTGACGCTTTGGCAAAGTCGTTCGCGCGGCTAGCCGAGGCAACAGAAGGGGCGAGCGGGGCGCGATTTCTAACTGCAGGCTCGAGCAACCATGGCCGTCGAGCTTCTCCCGCGACGCCCGTCCCGTGCAGGGCATAGCCTGCCAAACCCGATCGGACCCAACCCAATGATCGAATTTCCCAACCATAGTCGTTCATATGACAGAACGCGGCGTGCCGTGCGCTTCTGGGGATATGACAGCGCGATCGAGGCATCGTTCTTCATTGAGGAAGACGCGTTGCAGCGGCTCCAACCGGATGTGTGCCGCAATGAATCCGGTTTCCTCAACGCGTTTGACTACAACCGCGATGCGATCTGCGCCGCCGCCGCAAGGCTTTATGTCCGGGGCAGCAGAGGCTCCTATGATCTGGTCGCCGCCAATTTCTAAGGACGAGGGATCGGATCCTTGCGCGTGACTGACGACCGAGGCGAGACAATGGACGAATTCAAGATAACAATCGCACGCATCGAGATGATTTCACCGAACGAGCGATCCGAGGATATTCGTCTGACGTTTCAGTTCGAAGGCCGTCACACCAGTTTTGTTCTGCCAATCTTCCTGAACTCCCACGAATTCGACGACACGGAAATCGTCAAGGTCGCTCGGAGCAAGTTACACGACGTTTTCCAGCAGCTTTGCGGTCAGAGCGAGAATTGGCAGCTATCGGAGGACGAGCGCTGCGAGCTCGCAAGGATCAACGTGCGGCCGGCAATTCCGCGCCAGATCTAATTGCGGCCTCGCAGAGCGATCCGGCGGATGCGTCGACGCCCTACCGCGCTTCGAGCATCGCGACGCGAATGCCGAGATAGATGAAGAGCCCGCCGAGCGCACGGTTGATCCAGGCGACGACGCCCTCGGACTGCCGCAGGCGGTGCGCAGCCCTGGCGGCGAAGGCGGCCACGAACAGGCACCACAGCGTGCCCGTGCAGATGAAGATGAGGCCGAGCGTCAGGAAGGCGAGCGGCTTGGAGGGCGCATCGACGGCCACGAATTGCGGCAGGAAGGCGAGGAAGAACAGCGCGACCTTGGGATTGAGCGCGTTGGTGAACGCCCCCTGCAAGAACACCCGCCGCAGCGAGGCTTTGTCGTGGCTCGCCGCCACGCCCGCGATTGCCGGCTTCGACCACAGCATTTGCAGCCCGGTGAACAGGAGGTAACCGGCCCCGACCAGCTTCAGGATCGAGAACGCCGTCGACGAGGCCATCAACAGCGCCGACAACCCGATCGCGGCTCCCGTGACATGGAATAGGCAGCCAAAACTGATGCCGAGCGCCGCCGCCGCGCCGCCCCGCCAGCCCAATTGCAGGCTGCGGCCGATGATGTAGACGGTGTCGGGCCCCGGCGTGACGTTGAGCAACAGGCCTGAGAGAACGAACAGCCAGAGTTCGTGGATGCCGAGCATGCCTGAGGTCCGAAAGCTGCGACGTGAGGGCGAAAGCGCCCGGCTTAGTCGGTTCCTGCGCCGCCGTCCACCTCCGGTCTTGCGTTGATTTGTACCGAAATTGCAATACCGATCACACTTCCGCTCCGCGACTTGTGCTCTATAAGGACGGTTATTCTTGAAATGCCGGATTCGGGGAAACTGCCACGCGGTAGCGGCCTTCGGTCCATTGGAGCCTTTACGGATATGGAAAGACGCCTGGCCGCCATCGTTTGCGCCGACGTCGCCGGCTATTCGCGCATGATGGGCGCCGACGAAGCCGGTACCCATGCCGCCTTCAAGGCCCATCGCACCGCGATCCACCCCATCATCCTCAATCACGGCGGCCGCGTCGTCAAAAACACCGGCGACGGCTTTTTGCTGGAGTTTCCGAGCATCGTCGGCGCCACCGAGGCTGCGATTGCGATCCAGACCATGATGGCTGAACGTAATCGTCAATTGCCAGCCGACCGCGCCATGCAGTTCCGGCTCGGCATCCACATGGGCGACGTGATCTCCGACGAGGACGAGGTGTTCGGCGACGACGTCAACATCGCCGTCCGCCTCGAATCGGTGTCCGCGCCCGGCGGCATCGCGATCTCGGCCAAGGCTCACAGCGAGGCCGGCAAGCATCTCAGCATCCCCCTGACGGATGCCGGCACGCACCGGTTCAAGAACATCAACGAGCCGGTCGGCGTCTGGACCTGGACGCCGGAAGGTGCCGCGCCGCGGCGGACGGATGCGGTCACCCCCCTTGCGCCGCAGTACCGCACTGCGATCGTCGGCGTGCTGCCCTTCGCCAACCTCTCCGGCGAGCGCGACGAGTATTTTTCCGACGGCCTCACCGAGGATCTGATCCACGCGCTGTCGCTGCAGTCGTTCTATCGCGTGCTGAGCCGCAACTCGACCTTCCCGTTCAAGGGCAACAACGTCTCGACCCGCCTGATCGCCCGCGAGATCGACGCGACCTATTTGATCGAGGGCTCGGTGCGCCGCGCCGGGACCAAGGTTCGGGTCACGGCCGAGCTGATCGCGCCGGAGACCGGCGAGCAGATCTGGACCGGCCGCTACGACCGCGACATCGGCGAACTCTTTGCGATGCAGGACGAGATCACGACCAGCCTGTCGGCGGCGCTCGCAACCGAGATCTTCCGCGCGGAGGCCTCGGCGCCGGCGCGCCTGACCACCGACGTGACCGCCTGGGACCGCTTTCTCAAGGGTCTTTCGCATTACTACCGGCAGACCAAGGAGGATTTCGACACCTCCATCGCCCTGTTCAGGGAAGCGATCGCGCTCGACCCGAAATTGTCGATTGCGCATGCCTATCTCGTCACCATCCAGATCCAGAGCATCCAGTTCGGCTGGGTCAAGGGCACGCGCGAATTGTGGGCCGAGGCGCGGCAGCTCGCGGAGACCAGCGTCCGGCTCGACCCGCGCTCCTCATTCGCGTTTTCGTGCCTGTCATGGGTGGACGTGATCGACGGGCGTTACGAGGCCGGCATGGACGCCGCCAATCGTGCGGTCGCGCTCAACCCCTACGACATGGGCGCGCGCGGCGTGCTCGGCATCTGCCACTTCATCATCGGCGAGCATCGCAAGGCGATCGAGCTGTTCTCGATGGCCGTGCAGCGCGGCAACAGCGATCCGCGCTACCAATGGGCGACGCTGAACGCGTTCAGCCATTATCTGCTGGAGCAGTATGACGCGACGCTGTCCTGGGCGCGCGAGCAGCTCTATCTCAACCCGAACCACCTTCAGGCGCTCGCGATCCGCGCCGCGGCGCTGGCGCAATTGGGGCGGACCGAGGAAGCGGCCGAGGCCACCGCCGTGCTGCTGAGCAACTACCCGACCCTGACCGTCGAGAAGCATCTGAAGAATTTCCACTGGAAGCAGGCGTCCGATCTGGCGCATTACCGCGAGGGGCTTCTGAAAGCCGGCGTCCCGCTCGGCAAATTGACCCTGGTCCAGTCGGACATGAAGCGGGCGGCCGATTCCTGACGGCCCGGCCGCGCTCGTGCCTTGCGCCGATATGCCCCTTCCGCTGTTGACACGGCTGTGAATTAGGCAACATTTGGTTGCACGCTGAAGTAGTATGGTCTCGCAGACTGCGCTTTCCCTTTGTTAGGAATTTATCCGGTTCTATCCGCGCGTCCGGTTTTTCTCGATTCGCCGCTTTTCAGGATTTTGGGCCATGGCAGACCCCCGCACACCCCTCAACCCGTCCATCGAGGTCTCCAAGGACAATCCCTGTCCGTTCCTGCGCGGCCTCGTCGGCGAGGGTTATGTCGGCGGCGGCACCGTGCCGCTCGGCGAGCTGTCGCAAACCATTGGCGATGCGACCGGCAAGACCGGGTTGATGAAGGTGAAGGCACGCGCCGAAATAAGCGGCGTCGCGGCCATCGCCAACGGTATCCGCCACATCTGGAAGAGCCTGTGGCGCGGCGCGCAGCTCGACGCACTGCGCAACGGCCCGCTTGACAAGCACGGCGCCGGTTCACGCATCCTCAGCGTCGAAGGCGTCGTGAACGAGGACGAGATCGCGCGGCTTGCGACCTTCGGCCGGGACTATACCGATCCCTGGGGCGGCACCGAGCGCGGCCTCAACGCGGCCGAAATCAAGATCTTCATGCACGAGAACCTCAAGCGCGCCGGCAGTGCCGCGCGCTGGTACTATCCCGTGCTGATGCAGAACGAATGGCCGGTCCTGCTCGACATCATGGGCAAGGGCGACGGCGACAGCCGCTATCTCAGCGTGGCCGAGGTCCGGACGCTGTTCACGGAACGCAAATTCCCGGCGCGGATCGAGCAGCGGATCGTCGTCCATCCGCCGGTCACGCGCACGAAGCGGGTGTTGCGCTGGGTCGGCGCGGCCGCCGCCGTGCTGATCGTGCTGCTGATCGCGGCCCTCCGCTTTCCCGACCAGCTCCAGCCCATGCTGCCGAATATGCTCGGGCAGCTCGTGGCTCCGCCTTTGCCCGCGCGGACCGTGGCGCGGGAGGCCTATTGGCTGCAGCAGAACTGGGCGCTGGAAGACCGCCACTGGTTTCATCACGTGAGCCAGGGCACCGCGACGTTCCCGGTGCCCTATTCCTGGTTCATGGCGCTGGAGCAGCCGCGTCTCTACTTCGTCGCGCGGCCGGGACTGCTCAGCGACAACGCGCATCTCGAACGCTTCGGCTTCATCCCGAGCCCGAGAACCATCAACGCCGACGAGACCACGCTACGCCGCTATGGCTACGCCAATGTCTATGAGACCGCGCCGCCACCGGTGCCGGCACGGCAGTGGGAATACCCCGTGAAATGGGACACCCCGGTCGACAATGTCGGCGGCCTTCCGGTCGGCTTTGCGCGCATGACCGGCGTGCGCGATCCGGCGACGGGCCGGCAGGAGGAAGACAAGATCGGCCTGACCTGCGCCGCCTGTCACACAGGTCAGATCCATTACAAGGGGGTCGACGTCCGTTTCGACGGCGGCCCGGCCATGACCGACCTCAAGAAGCTGGAGTCCACGACCGGCCTGTCGATCATGTATACGCTCTACGTGCCCGGCCGCTTCACGCGCTTTGCCAATCGCGTGCTCGGTGCCTCCGCAAGCGATGCCGACCGGAAGGCGCTGCGGCAGAAGCTCAGCACGATCGGCTGGTTCCTGCTCCGCTGGCAGATCAACTACGGCAAGATCATCGAGGACAAGACGACCTGGGACGGCAAGCAGCAAAAGGATACGGAAGAGGGCTTTGGCCGTCTCGATGCGCTCAACCGCATCGGCAACCAGGTGTTCGCGCAGGACCTGACGCTCAGCGGTGTCGAAGGATTTGAGAAGAACCTGCACGCCCAGGACGCGCCGGTGAGCTTCCCACCGATCTGGACGGTGCCGTGGCTCAAATACGCGCAATACGACGCCTCGATCGAGCAACCGCTGATCCGCAATGCCGGCGAGGCGCTCGGTGTGACCGCGCTGCTCAATTTGTCCGATGCCTATCCCAAAGACACCATGTTCCGCTCGTCGATCGAGATCAAGAATCTGCACTGGATCGAGGAGATGCTGCGCGGCTCCCCGCCGAAACCCGCCGGCAAACTCAGCGGGCTGCTGTCGCCGAAATGGCCTTCGCAGATCTTCGGCGACGGCGCCTGGGCGATCGACACCAAGCGCGTCGAGCGCGGCCGCCAGCTCTACGCCGATATCTGCGTCGAATGCCATCTGGGTCCGGTCAACGATCCCGTGTTCGACAGCGACGACAGATACAAGGCCAAGAGCGTGTGGGCGTCGGATCGCTGGAAAAAAATCGGCGACGAGTACGTCCTGGACCCGGTCCAGAAGAGCGTCCAAGGCATGGGTACGGACTCCGCACAGGCCTATGTCCTGGCGAAGCGGACCGTCCAGGTGCCAGGCTTCCTGAATATGGATCCGACGAAAGTGCTCGAACACTGGGATTGCAAGAAGACCCTCCCGGCAACCGCGACCGAGATGCCTTACGCAACCGGCCTGATGGCCATCGTCGAGAAGGTCAGCAAAAAGGCAATGGACGATGCCAGGATGCCGGAGGACGAGCAAACGAAATGGTGGGGCGGCCGGAAAAACTGTCTGGACGAGGGTCCGGCTGATCAAGCCAAGGAGCCGGCCCCCTGGTACCGCGCGCGACCGCTGAACGGCGTGTGGGCCACAGCACCCTATCTGCACAATGGCTCGGTGCCCTCGCTGTACTGGATGCTCAGTCCCGCGCGCGACCGGCCAAAATCGTTCTGCATGGGCAATCGCGAATATGATCCGAAGCAGGTCGGCTTCGCGGTCACGGACAACGAGTGGTGGTGCAAGACGGGCCAGACGCGGTTCAAGACCACGACGTTCTTCGGCACCGAGATCAACGGCAACAGCAATGCCGGCCATTCCTTCGAGGGCACGCCGGGACCGAACAATCCGGGCGTCATCGGCCGCCTGCTGAAAGAGGACGAGCGCTACGATCTGATCGAATATCTGAAGACGCTGTGAGCTACGTCGCGCTGCCCCTTACCTCGGCCCGCTTGCGGGGCGAGGGAGAGGACCTCAGCCGAACAGCGGCGTGCCCGGCACGAAGGCGTCGAACGCCGCCCAGAACTGGGCGCGGTAGCGATCCTGCTCCTGCAAAATCTCGTGCTTGGCGCCGGCGATCACGAGATGCGAGCCGGCGCGCAAATGATAGGCGAACTCCTCGATCGCCGCCGTCGAGACGATGGTGTCGTTCGACGCCGCCAGCATCAAAATCGGCTGACGGATCTCCGAGGGGTAGTTCATGCCCTTGAACGTGTTCATGGCGCGGAACGCGGTATCGGCCCAGGCGATCGTGGGCGAGGCCAGGCCGAGCGTCGGATCTTCTTCCAGCACCGCGGCGTTGCGCGCATAGCGCACGGGATCGCTGGTCAGGGGATTGTT
This sequence comes from Bradyrhizobium guangdongense, assembly GCF_006483445.1. GTDB lineage: Bacteria > Pseudomonadota > Alphaproteobacteria > Rhizobiales > Xanthobacteraceae > Bradyrhizobium > Bradyrhizobium guangdongense_A. Next base: position 13,318 of record NZ_PPPT01000074.1, read on the forward strand.
GATGAAGGGATCCATGCCGGTGAGGCGGTCGTTGCCGCCGGGCACGTAGCGGCCGCCCTGCCCCATCCAGCGCAATGTCTTGAGCAGCGCCCGCGTCGGAAGCGAGGTGGTGCGGCCGGGCAGGTCGATCATCGGCGCCGACAGCACCATACGGTCGAACCAGCGTTTGCCGGAATGAGCCACGCGCAGCATCACAGCGCCGCCCATCGAATGGGCCAACGCGAAGAACGGCGGCGGGCAATCCGGCAGCACCACCTGCTGCACGAAGGTTTCGACGTCGACCTCGAAGTCGGCGAAGTCGCGCACATAGCCCTTGCGCGGATCGCGCAGCCGGCGCGACGAGTGTCCCTGCCCGCGCCAGTCGATCATCGCCACTGCAAAGCCGCGGTCGCGCAGGTCGCGCACCGTCTCGAAATATTTTTCGATGTATTCGGTGCGGCCGGAGAAGACGCAGACCGTGCCCTTGCGGCCCGCCGGGGGGGCCCAGCGCGCAAAGCGCAGCTCGGCGCCATCAGGCGTCTTGATGGTGCCGCTGACGACGTTTTCGGGGACGGGATTGGCGGGGATCGAGACCAGCGTCATGGGCGAAAAGGCTGAAATTCAAGGGGCGGGAGCGCCGAAAAAGGCGCCGATACCGCCCTCTTGAACGCCGCCTCGGTCCACCCATATCATTTTCGTGCAGGCCGCTACCAGTGTTTCGGAACCCGAAACATCAGGCTGCACACAACATGCCCGGCCCGATTGGCGGGCGGGTTTCAGACAGTCGCTCAATGGAGGACTTTTATATGCGCAGCTACGATCTCACCCCGTTCTATCGTTCCACCGTCGGCTTCGACCGCCTCTTCTCCCTGCTCGACCAGGCGACCTCGGACGGCAGCCCCGGCTATCCCCCCTACAACATCGAGCGCACCGGCGAGAACGCCTACCGCATCACCGTTGCGGTCTCCGGCTTCGCCAAGGATGAGCTCTCCATCGTCGCGAAAGAGAACACGCTGACGATCAAGGGCGAGAAGGTCGCAGGCGAGAACGCGAAGGCCGAAGTGCTCTACCGCGGCATCGCCGCGCGCGCCTTCGAGCGCGCCTTCCAGCTTGCCGATTTCGTGCAGGTGAAGGACGCCTCCCTCGAGAACGGCCTGCTCCATGTCGACCTCGTACGCGAGATTCCCGAGGCCAAGAAGCCGCGCCAGATCGCGATCAACACCAATGCGCAGTCCGCGCAGGTGATCGAAGGCTCGGCCGAGAAGGCCGCCGCCTAACAGCGAGCTTCCCTAATCCAAGTTGCGAAAGCGCCCCGGTGCCCCGGGGCGCTTTTGTTGTGCGTCCACGAGGTCGTCCTGGCGAAAGCCAGGACCCATTACCCCAGGGAGAAGTTTGGCGAAGGCTCGTCGCTCGGTACTTCTACCGCGCGCGAGAGATGGACCTCGCGGTATGGGTCCGGGCCTTCGCCAGGAGGACACTGTCTGCTTGGCTAATCTGCTGCATCTTTCCAGCACATCACAGAGCGGTGAGCGCGTAACGACCGCGCCTCACGATCCGTCCTTTGGGATACCTGACCCAAAAAGACGGAGAACGATCATGAAACTTTGGCGCAGCCTTTTTGTCGCCGCGAGCCTGTTGGCCGCTCCTCTCAACCTCGCTCACGCGCAATCGGCGCCGCCGGTGAAGGCGAAGAACGTCGTGCTAGTGCATGGCGCCTGGGCCGACGGCTCCAGCTGGTCCGAGGTGATCCCGATCCTGCAAGCCGCGGGCCTGCACGTCACCGCCGTGCAGAATCCGCTGTCGTCGCTCGCAGATTCCGTCGATGCGACCAGGCGCGCGCTTGCCGAGCAGGATGGACCGACCGTGCTGGTCGCGCATTCCTGGGGCGGCACCGTGATCAGCCAGGTCGGCACCGACCCGAAGGTCACGAGCCTCGTCTACATCGCGGCACGTGCGCCCGACGCCAATGAAGATTTTGTCGCGCTGTCCAAGCAATTCCCGACCGGACCGGTCCGCGCCGGCATCGTCGAGCGCGACGGTTACACAACGCTCTCCGAAGACGCCTTCCTGAAGTATTTTGCCAATGGCGTCGCGCCCGAGAAGGCGAAGGAGCTCTACGCCGTGCAGTGGCCGACGGCTGCCTCGATCTTCGCGGGCCGCACGACCGAGGCCGCATGGCACACGAAGCCGAGCTGGTACGCCGTGTCGAAGCAGGACGACACCATCAATCCCGACTTCGAACGCTTCCTCGCCAAGCGGATGAAGGCAACCACGGTCGAGCTCGATGCCGGGCATCTGTCGCTGGTGTCGCATCCGAAGGAGGTCGCGAAGCTGATCCTGCAGGCGGCGGGCTACGGACAGAGCTGAGACCCAACGCTGAATGCGAAAAGCGCCCGGAGCAATCCGGGCGCTTTTGTTTTGCGCTGTGACGCCGCCTAATCCAGCCCCTGCGCGGCCGGCATGTCCTGCGTCGGCAGAATTGTCGGCGCGGGCTTGGCCTGGCCGACGGTCGCGGCAGCGGCTGGCGTGGCCTCGGCGGGTTTTGCCTGTACGGCGGAAGTCTGCTGGGCGGGCTGGGCCGGTGCAGCCGTTGCCTGCGGCGCGGGCGCCGTCACGGCGGGCTTTGCGGCGGCGACCGGCGTCTCGCCGCGGTGCGGGGCGGCCTTGGGCAGCGGCACGCTGCGGCTTGCGACGTGGGGGATCGTCGCCGGCGGCCGCGGGGCGGCGCTGCGGACCGTGGTCGGCGGCGGCAGCGAGCCTTGCGCGCCGTAAGGCGCAAGCGCGCCCTCCTCATAGGCCGGCCCTCCATAAGCCGGTCCCGCGCCATAGGCGGGCACGAAGCGCAAAATCCGGCCGTCGCGGGCGTCGATCACCAGCCGCCCGTCATCGCCGCGGCGGTCGATGACTGCGATGGTGTAGACGGTGCCGCGCAGCCGCGGGATGCCGAGCGGCGAGAAGCCGTTTTCGCGCAGCACGGCGTAGACCTCGGTCGCCGGCAGCAACCCCGGCGCCTGCTCATAGCCGTAGGGGGAACCGTAGCCATAACCGTAGCCCTGCCGCGGCGGGGGCGGCGGCGCGCCGGGCGGGCCGTAGGGACCATCGAAATCCGAGGCCGCCAGATAGGGCGAGCGCACCAGCACCTGAGCATCGGCAGCGGCAGCAGCCAGAACCAGCGTGGCCGCAGCCACACATCCTGTGAGAAACTTCATGGTCGAAACGCTCCTGTCATACCCGCGGGAGGCCGCTCTCTTTCGCTTGCTCGAGCGTGGCGCGCCTTATCGCGGGCTGATCCGAAGCATCGGCGGGGATTTCGACGCCCCTTGGGCCGGATCGCGGCACGTTTGCTTCAAATCCGGGGCGGATGCGCCTTGGAAAGCTGACATTGACAGCTTGGGAATCGGGACTTCCGCGCGCTTGTGTGATAGACAAAAGTTTGGCAGAGTGTCCGTTAGGACAGCAAAGCTGTCTCAAATTTTCTTGCGTTTCCGGCATAGGGATTGCAACGAAAATTAGGTGCTCTCGAGCGCCAAGAAGGTACAGGCAAAGCCGTTCGTCGGGGACGTTGAACGCCTTGGCCTGAATTTAAGAAAATGCGGCTCGCAACGGACGAGCGGTGGCCCACTTTGGGGGTGCCGCGGAACGCCCAAGGTGCGCCGATGACGGCGGTGAGACGTCTCGCCGCATGGAGAGGACAGGAACAATGAACGGGTCGCAATTCGAGCGCGCAAACATCGTGGCAGACGAGCTGTCGGCGACGGTCGCCTCGAAAACGACCGATCCGGTCGAGGCGCACACGTTCCGTCCGCCGGCCGAAGGCCTCTACGATCCGAGCCTCGAGAAGGACTCCTGTGGCGTCGGCTTCATCGCCAACATCAAGGGCAAGAAGTCCCACGCGATCGTCTCCGACGCGCTCAGCATTCTCTGCAACCTCGAACATCGCGGCGCGGTCGGCGCCGACCCGCGCTTCGGCGACGGTGCCGGCATTCTGGTGCAGATCCCGCACGCCTTCTTCAGCCGCAAGGCGAAGGAGCTCGGCTTCACGCTGCCCGCTCCCGGTGAATACGCCATCGGCGCACTGTTCATGCCGCGCGACACCGCCTGGCGCAACGTCATCAAGAGCATCATTGCCGACCAGATCAAGGCGGAAGGCCTGAAGCTGCTCGGCTGGCGCGACGTGCCGACCGACAACTCCTCGCTCGGCGTCTCCGTGAAGCCGACCGAGCCCGCCTGCATGCAGGTGTTCATCGGCCGCAACGGCGCCGCCAAGACCGAGGACGAGTTCGAGCGGAAGCTCTACATCCTGCGCAAGTCGATCTCGCAGGCGATCTACCAGCGCCGCGACCGCGGCCTTGCCGGCTACTATCCCTGCTCGCTGTCCTGCCGCACCGTGATCTACAAGGGCATGTTCCTCGCCGACCAGCTCGGCAAGTACTATGCCGATCTGCACGAGCCGGACTTCGAGAGCGCGCTCGCGCTGGTGCACCAGCGCTTCTCGACCAACACCTTCCCGACCTGGTCGCTGGCGCATCCGTACCGGATGATCGCGCATAACGGCGAGATCAACACGCTGCGCGGCAACGTCAACTGGATGGCGGCGCGTCAGGCCTCGGTGAGCTCGGAGCTCTACGGCAAGGACATCAGCCGGCTCTGGCCGATCTCCTATGAAGGCCAAAGCGACACAGCCTGCTTCGACAACGCGCTCGAATTCCTGGTGCAGGGCGGCTACTCGCTGCCGCACGCCGTCATGATGATGATCCCGGAGGCGTGGGCCGGCAATCCCTTGATGGATGAGAAGCGCCGCGCCTTCTACGAATATCATGCCGCGCTGATGGAGCCGTGGGACGGCCCCGCCGCGATTGCCTTCACCGACGGCCGCCAGATCGGCGCCACGCTCGACCGCAACGGCTTGCGGCCGGCGCGCTATCTCGTGACCAAGGACGACCGCATCGTGATGGCGTCCGAAATGGGCGTGCTCGCCATCCCCGAGGACCAGATCGTCACCAAGTGGCGGCTGCAGCCGGGCAAGATGCTGCTCGTCGACCTCGATCAGGGTCGCCTCATTCCCGACGACGAGATCAAGGCCGATCTTGCCAAAAGCCATCCCTACGAGGAGTGGCTCGAACGCACCCAGATCGTGCTGGAGGAGTTGCCGAAGGTGGCGACCACGGGCGTGCGCTCGAACCTGTCCCTGCTCGATCGGCAGCAGGCGTTCGGCTACAGCCAGGAAGACATCTCGATCCTGATGACGCCGATGGCCTCGACCGGCGAGGAAGCCGCGGGCTCGATGGGCAACGACACGCCGATCTCGGCGCTGTCGGACAAGGCCAAGCCGCTGTTCACCTACTTCAAGCAGAACTTTGCGCAGGTCACCAACCCGCCGATCGATCCGATCCGCGAGGAGTTGGTGATGAGCCTGGTCTCGATCATCGGACCGCGGCCGAACCTGTTCGACCTGCAGGGCCTCGCCACCACCAAGCGCCTCGAAGTGCGCCAGCCGATCCTGACCGACGCGGACCTCGAAAAGATCCGCTCGATCGCCGATCTCGGCGATAGCCACTTCAAGTCGCGCACGCTCGACACCACCTTCCACGCCGGCCTCGGTGCCGCGGGCATGGACCAGGTGCTCGACGAGCTCTGTGCGCGCGCCGAAGCCGCGGTGCGCGAGGGCGTCAACATCATCATCCTGTCCGACCGCATGGTCGGCACCGACCGCGTGCCGATCCCCTCGCTGCTCGCCTGCGCCGCCGTGCATCATCATCTGATCCGCACCGGCCTGCGCACCTCGGTCGGCCTCGTCGTCGAATCCGGCGAACCGCGCGAAGTGCATCACTTCGCCTGCCTTGCCGGCTACGGCGCGGAAGCGATCAACCCCTATCTGGCGTTCGAGACCATCATCGCCATGAAGGACCGCCTGCCCGGCTCGCTCGACGATTACGAGATCGTCAAGCGCTACATCAAGTCGATCGGCAAGGGCCTTTTGAAGGTGATGTCCAAGATGGGCATCTCGACCTACCAGTCCTATTGCGGCGCGCAGATTTTCGATGCGGTCGGCCTGAAGGCGGACTTCGTCGCGAAATTCTTCGCCGGCACCCACACCCGTATCGAGGGCGTGGGCCTTGCCGAGATCGCGGAAGAGGCCGTGCGCCGCCATGCCGACGCTTTTGGCGATGCGCAGGTGTACAAGTCCGCGCTCGACGTCGGCGGCGAATATGCCTACCGCACCCGCGGCGAGGACCATGCCTGGACCGCGGAGTCGGTGTCGCTGCTGCAGCACGCCGCACGCGGCAACTCGCAGGAGCGCTACCGCGCCTTCGCAAAGATCCTCAACGAGCAGTCCGAGCGCCTGTTGACGCTGCGTGGCCTGTTCCGGATCAAGTCGGCCGAGGAAGAGAAGCGCAAGCCCGTGCCGCTCGACCAGGTCGAGTCGGCCAAGGACATCGTCAAGCGTTTTGCCACCGGTGCCATGAGCTTCGGCTCGATCTCGCGCGAGGCGCACACCACGCTCGCCATCGCCATGAACCGGATCGGCGGCAAGTCGAACACCGGCGAAGGCGGCGAGGAAGCCGACCGCTTCAAGCCGCTGCCGAACGGCGACAGCATGCGCTCGGCGATCAAGCAGGTCGCCTCGGGCCGTTTCGGCGTCACCACGGAGTATCTCGTCAACTCCGACATGATGCAGATCAAGATGGCGCAGGGTGCCAAGCCCGGCGAAGGCGGTCAGTTGCCCGGCCACAAGGTCGACGCCACCATCGCCAAGGTCCGCCACTCGACGCCGGGCGTCGGCCTGATCTCGCCGCCGCCGCATCACGACATCTACTCGATCGAGGATCTGGCGCAGCTCATCTACGACCTCAAGAACGTCAACCCGACCGGCGATGTCTCGGTGAAGCTCGTCTCCGAGATCGGCGTCGGCACGGTGGCCGCGGGCGTTGCCAAGGCGCGCGCCGACCACGTCACCATCGCGGGCTTCGAGGGCGGCACTGGCGCTTCGCCGCTGACCTCGATCAAGCATGCCGGCTCGCCCTGGGAGATTGGCCTCGCCGAAACCCACCAGACGCTGGTGCGCGAGCGGCTGCGCAGCCGCATCGTGGTCCAGGTCGACGGCGGCTTCCGCACTGGCCGTGACGTTGTGATCGGTGCTCTGCTCGGCGCCGACGAGTTCGGCTTCGCCACCGCGCCCTTGATTGCGGCCGGCTGCATCATGATGCGCAAGTGCCATCTCAACACCTGCCCGGTCGGCGTTGCGACCCAGGACCCCGTCCTGCGCAAGCGCTTCACCGGCCAGCCCGAGCACGTGATCAACTATTTCTTCTTCGTCGCCGAGGAAGTCCGCGAGATCATGGCCGCGCTCGGCTTCAAGAAGTTCAACGACATGGTCGGCCAGACCCAGTTGCTCGACCAGACCAGGCTGGTCGCGCATTGGAAGGCCAAGGGCCTCGACTTCTCAAAACTGTTCGTGAAGCAGAAGGAAGAGAAGGGCCAGAAGATCTATCACTCGGAGCGCCAGAACCATCATCTGGAGTCCGTGCTCGACCGCACGCTGATCGAAAAGGCGCAGCCCGCGCTCGACCGCGGCGCACCGGTCAGGATCGAGGCCGAGATCAACAGCACCAACCGGTCCGCCGGCGCGATGCTGTCGGGCTCGGTCGCAAAAATCTACGGCCATGCCGGCCTGCCGCATGACACGATCCATGTCAGCCTCAAGGGCACCGCAGGCCAGGCCTTCGGCGCCTGGCTGGCGCGCGGCGTCACCTTCGAGCTCGAGGGCGAAGGCAATGACTATGTCGGCAAGGGTCTGTCGGGCGGCACGATCATCGTGAAGCCGCCGAAGAACAGCGCCATCGTGCCGGAAGAGTCGATCATCGTCGGCAACACCGTGATGTACGGCGCGATCGAGGGCGAGTGCTACTTCCGTGGCGTCGCCGGCGAGCGCTTCGCGGTGCGCAACTCGGGTGCGGTCGCCGTCGTCGAGGGCGCGGGCGATCATTGCTGCGAATACATGACCGGCGGCATCGTGGTCGTGCTCGGCAAGACCGGACGCAACTTTGCGGCAGGCATGTCCGGCGGCATCGCCTATGTGCTGGACGAGGCCGGCGACTTCGACAAGCTGTGCAATCTCAGCATGGTCGAGCTCGAGCCGGTGCTGTCGGAAGAGCTGATCAACGCCGGCACCTACAACCACTCCGGGGACCTCGAGGCGCATGGCCGGGTCGACGTGTTCAAGAACCTGCTCGACTCCGACGTCGAGCGCTTGCACGTCCTGATCACGCGTCACGCCAAGGCGACCGGCTCGAAGCGCGCCGCCGAAATCCTCGCCAACTGGAAGGATTGGCTGCCCAAATTCCGCAAGGTGATGCCGGTCGAGTACCGGCGCGCACTGCGCGAGATGGCGGCCCACGCGGACGCCGAGCCGAAAATCGCGATCGGGGCGTAAGGCATCACACCCCGTCATTGCGAGCGAAGCGACGCAATCCAGAACTCTCCGCGGAAAAGACTGGATTGCTTCGTCGCTTCGCTCCTCGCAATGACGAGGGAGAAACAGAACGAACGTTAAGCGGCAGGGACTTCGGGTTTAATGGGCAAGATCACGGGTTTTCTCGAAATCGAACGGCATGATCGCAAGTACACCCCGGTCGCCGATCGTCTGAAGCATTTTAAGGAATTCGTCGTTCCCTTGAGCGAGAAGGAAACGCGCGACCAGGCCGCGCGCTGCATGAATTGCGGCATTCCCTATTGCCACGGCACCGGTTCGGTCGCGCCCGGCACGCCCGGCTGCCCCGTCAACAACCAGATCCCCGACTTCAACGACCTCGTCTACCAGGGCAACTGGGAAGAGGCCTCGCGCAATTTGCACTCGACCAACAATTTTCCGGAGTTTACGGGCCGCATCTGCCCGGCGCCGTGCGAGGCGTCCTGCACGCTCAACATCGACGACAACCCGGTCACCATCAAGACCATCGAATGCGCCATCGTCGACCGCGCCTGGGAGAACGGCTGGCTGAAGCCCGAGATCGCGGCCACGAAGACCGGCAAGAAGGTCGCCGTGATCGGCTCTGGTCCCGCCGGCATGGCCTGCGCGCAGCAGCTCGCGCGCGCCGGCCATGACGTGCACCTGTTCGAGAAGTACGCCAAGGCCGGCGGACTGCTTCGCTACGGCATCCCTGATTTCAAGATGGAGAAGGGCGTCATCGACCGCCGCGTCGCGCAGATGGAGGCGGAAGGCGTCACCTTCCACTACAACAGCCATGTCGGCGCCACCGGCAATGTCGATCCGCGCGAGCTGCTCAACGAATACGACGCCATCGCCCTCACGGGCGGCGCCGAAGCGCCGCGCGACCTGCCGATCCCCGGCCGCGAGCTGGACGGCATCCACTACGCGATGGATTTCCTGCCGCAGCAGAACCGCCGCGTCTCCAGCGAGCCCTTGAACGGCGTCACCGAGATCCTGGCCGGCGACCGCCACGTCGTCGTCATCGGCGGCGGCGACACCGGAAGCGATTGCATCGGCACCTCGCTGCGCCAGGGCGCGAAATCCGTCACCCAGCTCGAGATCATGCCGGCCCCGCCCGAGCACGAGAACAAGGCCCTGACCTGGCCGAACTGGCCGTTGAAGATGCGGACGTCGTCGAGCCAGGCCGAAGGCGCGGTGCGTGAATTCGCCGTGCTGACGCAAAAGTTCACCGGCGAGAACGGCAAGGTCAGGAAGCTGCACTGCGTGCGCGTCGACGACAAGTTCAAGCCGATCGCCGGCACCGAGTTCGAGCTCGACGCCGAGCTCGTCCTGCTCGCGATGGGCTTTGTGCACCCCGTGCACGAAGGCCTGTTGAAGCTCTTGTCGGTCGACCTCGACCCCCGCGGCAACGTCAAGGCCAACACGCTGGACTACCAGACCTCGCGCCCCAACGTGTTCTCCGCCGGCGACATGCGCCGCGGCCAGTCGCTGGTGGTGTGGGCCATCCGCGAGGGCCGGCTGTGCGCCCGGTCGATCGATACGTTCCTGATGGGGAAGACGGATCTGCCGCGGTAGGCCCGTCCGTCATTCCGGGGCGCGCGAAGCGCGAGCCCGGAATCCAATTTTCGACAAGCGCTGACGCCCGATGGATTCCGGGCTCGCGCCAAGTGGCGCGCCCCGGAATGACGAGCGGAGAGGGTGGCGCGCTCGCCACTTCGCTCTGGCTAGTTCTGCAACCTCACCCCGAGCATCACCACCGTCCCCTGCGAGCTCGCCCCCACCGCATTCGACTCCAGAATGTCGTGACGCACCGTGCCCTTGACCCAGAGGTTGCGGTTGAGCTTGTAGATCAAATCGCCCTGCAGCGAGTAGGTCTTGTCGTTGCGGTTGAGGCCCTGGTAGTCGAGTGTGCCGTAGGTGAATTTTCCGATCGCGGTCAGCCAGCGGCGGAAATCGTGGTCGACTTCGGCGGTGTAGGTGCGCACCAGCACGCCCGAGCCGCCGGGGACGGCGGTTTCCGAGACCTGCGTGTCGGTGATGAACTTGACGGTCGTGAGCCCGGTTGCGTTCCAGATCAGCGAGCCCGTCGTGAGAAGGCCCTTCAACTGGCTGAGCCTGGGATCGACATAGTTGCGCGCGGTGTAGCCGATCGAGAGCTCGCCGGTGAGGATGCGCGAGAACTCGAACGACGTGCCGCCCTTGACGTAGCCGCCGTTGGAATCGCGGAAGTAGCCGTTGCGGTCGGCGGCCTGGTCGTGCACGCGGGTGTCGCCCTGCACCTCCACGAACGGCTTCAAACCGGGCTTGAGATCGTAGGAGAGACGGCCGACGCCGCCATATTGATTGTAGTTGCGGTCGTCATTGCTGAAGGTCGAGCCGTCGGTGAGCTTGGAATCCGTATAGGCCGTGCGATCGACGGTGCCGCCGGCGGCGAACTGCAGGCGGTTGAAGGTCTGGTCGAAGCCGACGGTGGTGCCGAAGGTGGCGTAGACCGGATACTTTGCGAGGCCGGCCTGGATGTTCGGGCTGCCGGGATTGTCGGTCGCAAGCCTCAAGCGCAGTTGCGAGGTCAGCTTGAGGTCGCGATCGACGTCGAGGCGGCCGTCGACATGGCCGGTGAAATCGGGGCGATCGATGTTGACGGGCGCGGGCGAGGCCGCGCCGTCGATCTGCGCGGGCAGCGAGTTGGTGTAGCCGGTGAAGGAGCCGCGGAGGTCGGCGACCAGTGCGTGACGCTCCCAGTCGGACACCGCCAGAAACTCCGGCGCGATGACGTAGACCGGCGAGCCGATCGGCTTGTTGAGGCGCGCGGGGTTGGTGTCGTAGCCGGCGGAGAGTTCGACCGCACCCTTGAGCAGGAACGAGCCGGCGTAATCGCCGACCGCACCGAAGGGATCGTCGTCGGCCTTGAGGCGCCGGCGCGCGGGCTGGCCGGGCACGTTGCCGGCCATGGCCGCAGGCACGGGAATCTTGTTCGCGGTGGCCGAGGGCGGCGGCGCGATCGGCGGCGGCTGGCCCGTGCTCGAGCGCACCGGGGTCGGCGGCGGCGGCGTGCCCGGACCCGCCGGACGTTTCGGCCGCGCCTGGCCCGGATAATATTTCGGCTGCGTGCGCTTGCGGTTCAGCGAGTCGTAGCCCGACGCAGCAGCGCCACTGGCGGGCTTCAGATCATAGGTCGGGAGCTGGCCGATCCGCGACGGCGCGGGCGGCGGCTCCTTCAACTTGTTGAGCTCGCTGCTGGGCATCGACGGCTGGTCGATCGTGCTGGCGGTATCGGTCGGCGTCTTGCGGGTCGGCAGCGTATCGCGCGCGACGAAGCTGCCGCGGTTGGGGTTGAAGAGATCCGGCGCCATCTGCGTCTGGGTCTGGGCTGCCGCCGGTGCGCTACCGAGGGTAATCAGCGCAAGGCACGGCAAGGCGGCGCGAAACAGATGCGCGCGCTTGCTCCGGCCCCTGCCTGGAGGCGACCCCACGATGGAAAAACTCCAACGAATTCATACGCTTCGACGACGGGCTCCGCACAGCAGCGGAAAACGTCGTTAATGGAGTTAAAACAATTATGGTTAATGAGCCGTTGAGGGCCGAGCAGGCCGCGTCGCCTCCCCGAACGGGGCGTGCTAAGGAGGCGGCAACGGGCGAACGCCCACCTTCCTGGATAGATTGATGCCGAGTTCGAAACCGCTGATGACCTCATCATCCGGCCCTGCCTCCTCAGCCGTCGCCTCCGCGCTCCGTACGCTGGAGACGGAGGCAAGCGGCATCAGCGCCCTCTCCGCGGCCCTGCAGGGCCCGCTGGGCGCGACGTTCTCCGCAGCGGTCGAGACGATCCGGCAGGCCAAGGGCCGCGTGATCGTCACCGGGCTCGGC
>NZ_PPPT01000075.1 GCF_006483445.1 Bradyrhizobium guangdongense
TGGTTCCACTCCGGCGATCTCGCCACCGTCGATGCCGAGGGCTACATCACCGTGGTCGACCGCGTGAAGGACATGATCAAGACCGGCGGCGAGAACGTCGCGAGCCGCGAGGTCGAGGAGATGGTCTACAAGATTCCCGCGGTCTCGGAAGTGGCCGTCGTCGGCCTGCCCGACCCGCGCTGGATCGAGGCGGTTACCGCGATCATCGTGGTCAAATCAGGCGCAAAACTCGACGAGGAGGGCGTCATCAAGCATTGCGCCGGCCAGATGGCGCATTTCAAGGTCCCGAAGCGCGTGATCTTCGTCGACAGCCTGCCGAAGAATCCAAGCGGCAAGCTCTTGAAGCGCGAGCTGCGCCAGCGCTTCGTCGGCGGTGAGACGCTGGACAAGGCGATCCAGAAGAATTTTGGCACCTGAGGCGGAGTGAGCCGGTCATGAAGGTCTGGCAGGTCGCGCGCGAATGGTCGATCGACGGTCTTGAGCTTGCCGAGCAGCCGGAGCCCGTTCCGGGGCCCGGCCAGGTCACGGTCAAAATGCACGCGGCGTCGCTGAACTACCGCGATCTCCTCACCGTGCAGGGCAAGGGCGGCGTCACGCGACTGCCGCTCATTCCTTTCTCGGACGGCGCAGGCGAGGTCATCGCCGTCGGTGGCGGCGTCAAGCGCGTCGCGGTCGGCGACCGGGTCTGCCCGATGTTTTTCCAGTCATGGATCGACGGCAAGGTCTCGGCGGATAGCCGCCGCCTCGCGCTCGGCGGTACACGGCCGGGCGTGCTGCAGGAGGTGATGCTGCTCGATGCCGAGGGCGTCAGCAAAATTCCATCGCATCTCTCGTTCCAGGAAGCCGCGACGCTACCCTGCGCCGGGCTGACCGCCTGGCGCGCGCTGTTCGATGAAGCAAACCTGGGGCCAGGCGAGACCGTGCTGGTTCAAGGCACCGGCGGCGTCTCGATCTTCGCCCTGCAATTCGCAAAGCTCGCCGGTGCCACAGTCATTGTGACCTCGTCGAGCGACGAAAAGCTCGAGCGCGCCAAAGCGCTCGGCGCCGACCACACGATCAACTATCGCGCGGTGCCCGAATGGGGCAAGGCGGCCGCGGAGTGGGCCGGTGGCGGCGTCGATCATGTCGTCGAAGTCGGCGGCAAGGACACGTTTGGACAATCGCTCGAAGCGGCGCGGGTCGGTGGCACCATCCTCGTCATCGGCGTGCTCACCGGCTTCTCGCAGCAGATCGCGATCCCCAGCCTGTTCAGCAAGAACCTGCACGTCATCGGCCTCTCCGTCGGCAGCCGCCGGATGTTCGAGAACATGTCCGCTGCAATCGCACGCAACGGGATGAAGCCGGTCATCGACCGCGTGTTCGGCTTCGATGCCGTGCCGGACGCTTTGCGGCTGATGCAGCAGGGCGGCCATTTCGGCAAGATCGTGGTGGAGTTTCCTTAAGCAAGCTCCCGCTCGCAATGACATCGTTGAAGCAGTCGAGTGCTGCTCACTTCAGAGTATTCATCATGCCCCTCTGGACCTGCGAAACCTGCGGCGCGCAATTTCCTGCCGGCGACAGGCCGCCGCCGTCGTGCCCGATCTGCGAGGACGAGCGGCAATATGTGAACTGGAAGGGGCAGACGTTCCTCACGCGTGATGAACTGGCGCAACGCTGCCGCCTGGTCTGGCGCGACGATCTCGGCCTCACCGGACTTGCGCTGGAGCCGGCCTTTGCGATCGGCCAGCGCGCGCTGCTGGTGCCTGGCGGCGGCGGCGTCGTGATGTGGGATTGCGTGCCGCTGGCGACGCCGGAGGCTATCGCTCATGTCAGATCACTTGGTGGACTGAAGGCGATCGCGATCTCGCATCCGCATTATTATGGCGCGCTTGCCGACTGGAGCGAAGCCTTTGGCGACGCGCCGGTCTACCTTCATGCGGACGATCGGCAATGGGTGACGCGGCCGCATGCCGCGATCGTGTACTGGACCGGTGACAGCAGGCGCCTCTCCGACGACATCGTCCTCATCCGCAGTGGCGGCCACTTTGCCGGCGCGACCATGCTGCATTGGGCGCGCGGCGCTGACGGCAAGGGCGCGCTGCTCACCGGCGACATCGCGCAGGTGACGATGGATCGCCGCTTCGTCAGCTTCATGTATTCCTATCCGAACTACACGCCGCTGAACGTATCAGCGGTGCGCCGCATCGCCGACAGCGTCGCGCCATTCGCCTTTGACCGCATTTACGGTGCCTGGTGGGGCCGCAACATTGCTGACGGTGCCAAGGCCGCCTTCGCGGCGTCCGTGGCGCGCTATCTGGCCGCGATTGCCTGACGCGCAGCTCGGTCGGCCATAATCCGATTGCCAAGCTTCAATAACTGTACTAGTGGTACAGTTATTGGGCTGGGCGTCGGCATGATCGATGCATCGTCCGAGGCGGCCGCAGCGGAGCGGCGCGTGTCAGGGATCGTTCGCATGACGCAGCGCGACTACGAGATCTTCGAAGCTGGTGACGTCGCCCTGCAATCCGGGTCCGTCTTCCGCGGTGTGCTGCTCGCCTACAAGACCTACGGCACGCTGAATGCCGCCAAGGACAACGTCATCCTCTATCCGACCTCGTTCAGCGCGCAGCATTTTGACACCGAGTGGCTGATCCAGCCCGGCGGCGTGCTCGATCCGACCAGATATTTCATCGTCATTCCGAACCTGTTCGGCAACGGCCTGTCGTCCTCGCCGTCGAATTCGGGCGGCGGACCGTTCCCATTGTTCAGCTATCACGATGCAATCGCGATCCAGCGCCGCCTGCTGACGGAACGCTTCGGCATCACAAAGCTCGCGCTGGTCTATGGCTGGTCGATGGGCGGTATGCAGGCCTACCATTGGGCGGCGCGCTATCCTGATATGGTGCAGCGCGCGGCGGTCGTGTGCGGCAGCGCGCGCTGCTCGCCCTACAATGTTGTCTTCCTCGAAGGCGTGAAGGCTGCGCTGACAGCCGATCCCGCCTGGCGCGATGGTCGCTTTGTCGAAAAGCCAGTCGCGGGCTTTCGCGCCATGGGCCGGCTCTACGCCGGCTGGGCGATGTCGCACGGTTTCTATCGTGACGAACTCTGGCGCGAGGCCGGCTTCACCTCGCTGGAGGATTATCTCGTGCGCGGATGGGATACGGTCTTCGCGCGGCGCGACGCCAACGATCTGCTGGCGCAGCTCGCCATCTGGCAGCACGGCGACATCTCTGGCTGCGACGAATTCGGCGAAGATCTCGCCCGCGCGCTGGCGGCGATCAAGGCGCACATCCTGCTGATGCCCGGAAGTACCGACCGCTATTTCGATCCGCGCGACAACGAGGCCGAGCTTGGCCGTCTCGTCAACGCGCGCTCCGCCGTGCTGCACCCGATCCCCTCCGACCACGGCCATCGCGCCGGCAATCCCGTCAACAACGCTGCGGATCATGCCTTCATCAAGTCGGAGATCGCAGCGCTCCTCGACAAGCAGGTTGAGCCATGAGCGATGCAGCGGTTTCTGACAGCAATCACCGCCTCAAGCCGCTGGCGCCGGCGATGCTGCGCGAACTGTCGGCGCGCTCCAACGTCCAGGGTACGGTACGCACGTTGAGTCATTATGGCGTGATCGTGTTGCTGGGTGCGCTGATCTGGAAGGTCAGCACGACTTACGGCGCCGCCTGGGCGCTGCCGCTGATGGCGGCGCAGGGTTATTTCGTTGCCTTCCTGTTCATGGCCGTGCACGAGACCGCGCACAAGACCGCCTTCGAGAGCCGCAGGCTCAACCTCGCCGTCGGTTATCTCTCCGCCTTCATCATCGGACTGCCTTACGAATATTACTGCCTTTTTCACTGGGACCATCACCGCTACACCCAGGACCCGGAAAAGGACCCGGAGCTGATCGTCGGCGTGAAGCCTGCATCCGACACCCAGCTCGCGATCGCCTATAGCGGCCTCTTGCAAGTTGCCGGGCGCCTCTGGCTGATGTTGCGGCATGCGATATCAGGTAATGTCGTCGTGCCCTGGATTCCCGCCAATAAGCGTCACATCATCGTTCTGGAGGCGCGCATCTATCTCACGCTCTACGTTGCGCTGTTGGCGCTCTCGGTCTGGCTCGCGACGCCGCTGCTGCTCTGGGTCTGGATCGTGCCGCTGCTGATCGGGCAATTCTTCCTGCGGCCCTATCTCTATGCCGAGCACACCGGCTGCGAGCGTGGCCGCAGTGCCTTTCACAACACGCGCACCACCTATATCGGCGCGATCGTGAAATGGTTCGCCTGGAACATGCCCTATCACGTCGAGCACCACGCCTATCCCTCGATCCCGTTTCACGCGCTGCCGAAGCTGAACGCGATCGTGGACGGCGAGATCGTCTATCGCGGCCGCGGCTACCGCGCCGTGACACGCGAGACTCTTGCGTGGTTCCGCAGGCAGTGGCGGGGCTAGCGCTTCCCGCGCGGCTCCGGCTTCGGCCGCAGCACCATGTCCACGAGGCTGCGCGCATAGGCCGGCGTGATCGGGGCGATGCCGAAGACGTAGCGGTAGAACAGGCTGCCATAGATCGCATCGTAGAGGTCTCCCGCGGGACCTTCGGCCAAGATGCTGCCATCGGCCTGCCCGGCGGAAATCATCTCGATCAGCGCGTCGCGGCGAAGGCTCAAATAGCGCTCGTAGAAGATCCCTGCTGAGCCCGTCCTCGAGATGCATTCGGAAATCACGGCGAGCTGCACCTTGCCGAACTCGCCCATCAGCGCCTCGGCATAGGCCGCCGCATGGCGCCGGGCGCGGGCCACGGGCGTGCCGGCGCTTGGTGGCGGTAGCGGAAGCATCTGCGAAGCCTGGCGCAGGAAGGCGTCGATCAACAGCGCCTCGCGCGACGGCCACCATTTGTAGATCGTCATCTTGGAGACGTCGGAGTGCCGCGCCACCGCGTCGATGGTAGTCGCGGCAAGGCCCGTGGCCGCCATCAGCGCATAGGCGCTTTCGAGGATGGCGTTCGTGGTCTCGACCGAACGGGGCCGGCCGCGGCGGGCTGTGGTGTGAGCCGCTTCGATCGTGCCTTTGGTCGTGCTCCGCGCCATCGCTCTGGGATAACCCAGCCTTGGCGTGGGGCCTAGCGCCAATCAAGCGATATCCCGCGGTTCAGGCCCGCTGCCGCGCGGCGGCGGGGAGATCCTGCCACTTGGACCAGGAAACGTAATAGGCCACCGCCGCCAGTGCTGCGAAGCCGAGCAGGCCGACCGCGATCTGCATGGCGATCAGATTGGGGCCGGTGATCAGGATCAGATGCGCGGCAAAGGACAGGAACACGCCGACGCAGAACACGGCGAGCCATTCCTCGCCGCATTTAATCACGACCTGCAGCGACCGCCATTGCAGCGCCGGATGGTTGGCCGGCACCAGATAGGTGGCGAGATAGGCGAGCGCCAGGAAATGCAGCACGCGATGGGGCGCGAGGTTTTCCTTGTCGTTCGGCGCGAACAGGCTGAGCACGGCATCCGGCACGTAAGCGGCGAGCGGCGGCCAATGCCGGGCCAGCGTAATCGCCATCGCGAACACCAGATAGGCGCCGGCAAGCGCGCGCAGCCACGACGCTCCGTGCAGCGCGCGGCCGGGCCCGCCCGTGACCGCGAACCAGCCGCCCATCACCATCAGCAACTGCCAGCAGAACGGGTTGAAGGTCCATTCGCCGTCGGGATAGACGCGAAAGACCCAGCCGAAATGGCGGGCGGCGACATAGAGCGCGACGGAGGCGAGCAGCGTCAGGTTCGGCCGCCGCATCAGGCCCCACAACACGAGCGGAAAGAACGCCATCAGCGGGATCATCAATTGCAGCAGGTCGAGGTTGAGCGGCTCTTCCTGCAGCACCAGCCCGCGCACCAGGATGCGCAGCGGATGCTCGAGAATGCCCGAGATGTTGTACTCGTGGATGATCTCCGGTGCCATCGATCGCGTGGCGACATAGGCGATCATGTCGATATAGATCACGAACAGCACGACATAGGCGGCGTAAAGCCGCCAGACCCGGCGAAAAATGCGGGTCGCCGCAACCACGAAGCCGCGCTCGATCGCCATCTTGCCGTGGATGATGGCGACGCCGTAGCCGACAACGAACACGAACAAATCGGCCGCGCCGCTGAAGCCGAAGTTTCGCAGCGTCAGCAGGTTCACGACATTGTTCGGAACGTGGTCGATGAAGATCGACCAGTTGGCGATGCCGAGCGTCAAATAGAGTCGCGCGTCATGGCTGAATGCGGCGAGGTTCGCCTTGGCGGTGGAATTCATTGCTTGAGTATGGGGATCAAGTACGGGGATTGGAATCGCAGGGGCGCCGCTTTTAGCGGCAACAACCGCCTCTTCCGAGTAGCGTTTTTGTGAAGTGACATGGCTCCGGCCGGTCGAGGCCCCGACTGATTCGACCCGCCCCGGGTGCCCCGGAGCGCGGTTAACGCTGCGGAAGATGCACCGGAGTCGATCACAACCTCTTGATCCCTGGCTCTCCTGCGCTATATCCCGGTTTTCCCATGATGGATTTGACCGGGTAAACGCATGACGACGTCAGATACGGCTGTGCATACGCAGCCCTTCCAGGCCGAAGTATCCGAGCTCCTGCACCTGATGGTGCACTCCGTCTATTCGGAGACTGACATCTTCCTGCGCGAGCTGATCTCGAACGCCTCGGACGCCTGCGACAAGCTCCGCTACGAGGCGATCGCCACGCCCGCGCTGCTGGGCGAGGGCGAGGCGCCAAAAATCCGCATCATTCCGAACAAGGAAGCGGGCACGCTGACCATCGCCGACAACGGCATCGGCATGGAGCGGCAGGAGCTGATCGACCATCTCGGCACCATCGCCCGCTCCGGCACGAAAGCCTTCGTCGCCAAGCTGAAGGAGGCCAAGGACGGCCTCGGCCTGATCGGCCAGTTCGGCGTCGGTTTCTATTCCGCCTTCATGGTCGCCGACAAAATTACCGTCATCAG
Organism: Bradyrhizobium guangdongense; assembly: GCF_006483445.1. GTDB lineage: Bacteria > Pseudomonadota > Alphaproteobacteria > Rhizobiales > Xanthobacteraceae > Bradyrhizobium > Bradyrhizobium guangdongense_A. Next base: position 6,957 of record NZ_PPPT01000075.1, read on the forward strand.
CCGCCGCGCCGGCGAGAGCGACATCTGGACCTGGACGTCCTCCGGCGGCTCCGGTTTTGAGATCGCACCGGCGAGCGCGGAGGATGCAGCGCGCGTCACGCGCGGCACCGAGATCGTGCTGCACCTGAAGGACGACGCGAAAAAATATCTCGAGACTTACGAGATCGAGCGCATCGTCGGCGCTTACTCGGACAACATCCTGTTCCCGATCGAGCTCGTGCCGGAAGAGGGCGAGCCGCGCCAGATCAATTCGGCGAGCGCGCTGTGGCAGCGTTCGAAATCGGAACTCACGGCCGACGACTACAAGCAGGCCTACAAGCAGATCGCGACCGCCTTCGACGATCCCGCGATGACGCTGCATTACCGCGCCGAAGGCCGCTACTCCTATGCGGTGCTGCTGTTCGCACCCTCGACCAAGCCGTTCGACCTGTTCGAGCCGTCGCGCAAGGGCCGCGTCAAGCTCTATGTGCGCCGCGTCTTCATCACGGATGACGCCGACCTCTTGCCCGGCTACCTCCGCTTTGTCCGCGGCGTCGTCGACAGCGAGGACCTGCCGCTCAACATCTCGCGCGAAATGCTGCAGAACAATCCGCAGCTCGCGCAGATCCGCAAGGCGGTGACCACCCGGGTCGTCAGCGAGCTCGAAAGCCTCGCCGAGAAGGACGCGGAGAATTTTGCCAAGATCTGGGACGCCTTCGGCGCCGTGATCAAGGAAGGCATCTACGAGGACTTTGAGCGCCGCGAAAAGCTTTTGTCGCTATCGCGCTTCTCCACCACGACGGGCGAGAAGCGGTCGCTGAAGGACGTCATCGCCGATTTCAAGCCGAACCAGACCGAAATCTATTACCTCGTCGGCGACAGCCTGGAGCGGCTGAAGTCGAATCCGCGGCTGGAGGCGGCGACCGCGCGCGGCATCGAGGTGCTCCTGCTCACCGATCCCGTCGATGCCTTCTGGACCTCGATGCCATCAGAGTTCGACGGCAAGCCGCTGAAGTCGCTGAGCCAGGGCGATCTCAATCTCGACCTGATCCCGCGCGTCGACGAGGAGAAAAAGGACGAGCCGGCAGCAGCCGACGAGGCCGCCACCATCGCCGTGATCAAGGGTTCGCTCGGCGATCGCGTCAGCGACGTCAAGGCCTCGACGCGGCTCACCAGCTCCGCCTCCTGTCTCGTCGCCGACAGCCAGGGCCCGAGCCGGGAGCTCGAGCGCATCCTTGCGCAGCAGAACCGCGGCCAGCGCTCAAAGCCGATCCTCGAGATCAACCTGCGCCACCCGCTCGTCACGGCGATCGCGAAGGCGCAGGCAGGTTCCGCGACGGTCGACGACCTCAGCCTGCTGCTGCTCGAACAGGCGCAGATCCTCGACGGTGAGCTGCCGGAGGACCCGGCCGCGTTCGCAGCGCGCCTGAACCGGCTGGTACTGCAGGGTCTCGGTTAACGAGGCAGCGTATTCGTCATTGCGAGCGAAGCGAAGCAATCCAGAGATGTCTCCGCGGAGGCAGTCTGGATTGCTTCGTCGCTTCGCTCCTCGCAATGACGGTGAGAGTTGCGCTGCGCGTTGAACCCCGTCATGGCTGCGCCCGACGTAGGGGGATGCAGATCATCCCGTCAAATCCCCTTCGTCGCATCCTTTCGCTCGCCTTCGGTCTTGCGCTGTCCGCATCCGCGCAAGCTGCCTCCGACGACGGCACCAGGCCGGACGTGCCAAAGGCGCCGCGCAGCATCCTCGAGACGCGGATTCCCATTCCGCACGAGCCTCCGGCCGCCAACAATGGCTGCCGCTTGCGGGCGTCGCCGACGGAGCGCGAGACCGGTGCGTCGAACGAGGTGCCGTTCTGGAGCCTGATTGAACAGGTCAATCTCCACGCCAGCCTGCGCATCATCATCGACGGCCGCGAAGCATTTGCAAAGCTCATTGCCCCGCTCGACGAGGACGCCCGCACCCTCGCGACGCTCTATATGTTGTGGCACTATTTTGGCCGCGAAGGGCTGCATACGTTCCTTGGTGGTGAGGCCGGTGATGCCGCGCCCATGGTCCGCGACGCCCTCAAGGCGGCGGGCATGACCCGAGAGCACGACGTCTTCACCCGTGCCATGGCGCTGTTCGGCAAGGATTACCCACTCGACAGGGACACGCGCTGGAATTTCTACGGCTGGAGCCGGCCATCCACGCAGATCGACGCCGTCACCTCCAGGCCTGCGCCGCTCAACGCCTTCGATTACCGCATGATGGCGCTCGCCCGCGAATTCGGCAGCAAGGCGGATTTGGCCAAACGCATCACCGCCTTCGTCGAGAGCAAGCCCGCGCTGTGGCAGCGCATCGAGAGCGAGCGCACCCATCTCAACGAGCAGGATCGTCTGCGCATCCTGACGTCTGCGCTCTGGAAGGACATGGTCTCGCTGTGGCGGCCCTATCCGGACATCGAGAAACGCCTCGCCTCGTTCACGAGGCCACAGCGCACCATGCTGGTCATGTCCGCCTTCAACGACGAATTCAGGAACGGGGGCGTGCACCAGTTCTTCTACAATTCGGAAGGCGCACTCGCGCCCGAGGTGCGTGATGCCATGATCGAGCTCGGCATGACCACGCAGGCGGCGATCCTGCAGCGCGGCCTCGATATGTTTGCAAAACCCTATGTCCGCGACACCCAGCGCCGACGCGAGACCTATTTCCACGGTGACGACAAGAAGGAGTGGGGCGAGCGCCTCGCGGCGCTGACCGACGAGCTCTATGCGCTCGACGGTGGGCTCGCGTTCCACCAGATCAAGGACAGCATGGTCGTCGAGGGCGGTCCCGGCATCGAATTCGCCATGCTCAGCTACGCCCGGAGTAACAAGCTGCTACCGTGCTAGGGCTTTCGCCGCAACGTCCGGTGTGCCGCGCGCTCGTAGACCGCGATGATGACGGCGCAGGGGACCAATCCGAAGACCAGTAACAAAAGTATCGTCGCAAGCATGGGACATGGATCCATGTGCGGGGGAAATGTGCGCGATGTGGGAAGGTGCTTCGCGGTGATTCGAGAAGCCTAACACAAGACGTGCGACGATCAGAGAGACGGCCACGGGTGTCGGAGCAGAAATGCGGCCGTGTGACTTCATTTCCTCGTCGAAGACGTGGGAATTTGCGCGCGGCGACCGGCGTCAGGGACAGTTGTATCGGTCCGTCAGTCTGATATGGGTTCCGCGCGGCTGTTGCGTCGCATCGTTGCGGGAGAAAAGACCATGCGTACATCATTCGGGATCATCATGGCGATCGGCATGTGGCTCGCGGCCTCGCCGGCCGACGCCCAGCGGTACGATCCGCGGTATCCGGTTTGCATGCATCGCTATGGGGGCAGCTACATGGGAGCAGACTATTTCGACTGCTCATTCACATCGTTGGAACAGTGCAGGGCGACGGCCTCGGGTCTTGCCGCGACCTGCGACGTCAATCCCTACTATGCCGGCAACCAGCCTCCACCGCCACGCAGGCGCAACAAGCCTGCCTATTGATATCGTTGCAGCACGCATGTTGAGACCGGCGTATCTTCGCCGGCGTGGTTGGTCTCAATCAACGCATGAAGTCTAGCGCACGGGCAATCTGATCGCACCACCCCGTCCGTATGCTGATGCCGATGATCAAGGCGACAGCTCGTCGTGATGATGGTTGGCAAGCCATTATTCTTCGGCCAAGGCGCTCGTCCAATTCGTATTGAGGTCTTACGTCGCGTTTGTCTAAACCCTGCGACGGCCGATCGATCCGATCCGCGTTAATGATCAAGTTCTGCGAACTCACCGCGTGCGGATCGCTGGCATGCGGCTCTTCTGCTGGCGGTGTCCCAGGCGGGACATGCGCGCGGGGCTAGCCAATGCCGCGACCTCATGCGCTGGACGTTCATGCAGGTTGACCCCGGCGTCACACACTGTTAATCTATCTCAGGTGGCGCATGATATTTGCATCAACCAAAAGTGCTTTTCTCTTGGAATGACCTTGGATTTTTCTGGCCGTTTTCGGCGATGATCAAGCGGTCAGTTCGCAGGAATTTTGGGGACTCGTGTGCTGGGGGGCGCAATGAGGACAAGATTGGCAATTTCGGCACTCTTTGGACTATTGGGTGCGTCGGGCACAGCGCTTGGACAGACAGTTGAGGCGTTCCCGCAATTTCGAATCGACTCGTCCATTCCGCTGCAGTACGGCGCCAACGTTCTCCTCACGCCATTCGGTTCGCGGCAGGACCTGTATGTGTCGCCATCACTCAAACTCTCCGCACTCGGGGAGTTCGATCCGACCCTGCTGTACAGCATTTATCTTGCCGGAAACCCCGACGCCTATCGGCGGGTCACCGTGGCGGATGATGGGGTCGCGACCCTCGGCGGTCGGCTCGACAAGATCCTCGATGCCTTCAGTGTTGGCGCCATCTACAATCACACGCTGGCCTTCGACGGAATCTACCGAGCGGTTTCTTTCCAGGCGGACGATTTCTCCGGCTATGTCGGCTACACGTATCAGAATAAGCCTGCTGGTCTGAAGATCTCACCGTCAGTATCGGCCGCCTATCGGTTCTCCGATCTTGCGACGCAAGAACGCCTGCTGGTTACCATGAAGGCTGAAATCAGGCAGGCACTGGCCGACAAGCTCACCCTGATCGTAACGCCCAGCTTCAAATACTATTCATTTACAAGTGGAACCGCGGCAGGAAAGCGCAATGTCTTGCCCTCCATCGTGGGGGCGCTTAGTTATAGTATCAACGATGACGTAAGCGTCGGGGCAAGCGTGGAGTATGATCGGCGCTGGTCCAACCGCATCGGCAGTGATTTCGACAACGTGATCTTTCTCGCAAGCGTCACCTTTGGGCATACATACGACCTTTTCCCAAAGAATACGAAGTGACGTGCGGAACTGCCGGGGAGGAATAAGGATGAAGCGAAGAACGTGTTTCGCAGTCTTATGCATGCTGTTGCCGAACAGCTTGGCATTCGCTCAGGATGCCGCTGATCGCATCTCGACCCAACTCGACCTGTCCAGGGCTCAGCGGGAGAGCCGCTACAGCACCGTCGGCAACCAACCCAAGACCGAGACGGTTGTCATTCCGCAAAGGGTTATTGAGCCGCCGGCGCCCCGGCCCTCGACCGGTGCGAGACCCACCGCCGGCTTCGTTGCCGAAACTGCACGGCCGAAACCAAAGCCGAGAAAGCCCATCGTCATCCCCTCGCAAACTGTGACGGTGAGCAAGCCGGCGCCGACCAGAATCAATCCGTACTGAGGCTCCTTCTGCCGGAGCGCTCGCGCGTCGTCACGCCGAGAGCGCGCAGCTTGTGTTGGCACAACAGCCGCGACAACACTCGGTGGCGCCGCCCGGCGCATAAGGCACGTCCCATTTCACGCTGACCGCGATCTCCACCTCGCCCAGCTTGCGGGGAGAGCTTGATCTGCGAAGCAGATCGGGTGAGGGGGACGCTCCGCAAGTCCTACTCTCACCGTCCGCGTGGAGACTCCCCCTCACCCCAACCCTCTCAGCGCGAGCGAAGCTCGTCGCGGCCCGCATCCGCCTTCGCCTGAAGGACTTCGGCGGCCAAGCAAGAGAGCGGGCGAGGGAACGCAGCTCACGTGCGGGTCGATATCGCAAGATTTGCCTGCGCCCGCACGCCGTTCCGCCTTGCTCGGTAAAGGATAGCTACAGTTAATGCCGGACTAACCGTGTTTTACCGTGTCTTTTAACGCTCGGTCAGGGGCTCGCGGTCTATAGCTACCGCAAGAGAGACGAGACCTGCCGAAAGAACACAGCAATGAATACCGGCGTCATCGAACAGCTCAAGCCTGTCAAAGCTCCATCCGCGTCAAAGATCTGGCTGAAGGCGATCGAGCTCACGGCGCGCATCGAGACGCTGCCGGGCCGCCTGTTCGCCGATGTCGTGGACGACTGGGCAAAACGCCAGCCGGACCGGACCGCACTTCTCACCGACGACGCGGCGATCGATTACGACACGCTGGCACGCCGCATCAACCGCTATGCGCGCTGGGCGTGTTCGGTCGGCCTCACCAAGGGCGACACGGTCGGCCTGATCATGCCGAACAATGCGGATTATCTCGCCGCCTGGCTCGGCATCAGTCGTGTCGGTGGCGTGGTGGCGCTGCTCAACACAAAACTGGTCGGCCCGTCGCTGGCGCATTGCATCGATGTGGCAAAGCCGTCTCATCTCATCGTCGCGCATGACCTTGCGGATGCGCTGGCCGGGGCGGCGCAGCACCTGAAATCCTCACCAAAGATCTGGACGCATGGCGATGCCCGCGCAGAACGTTCGCTCGACGTCGCGCTTGCCGCGCTCAGCGACGATCCGCTGACGCCGGAGGAGCATGGCGACGTCGCCATCAACGACCGTGCGCTCTTGATCTACACGTCCGGCACGACAGGCCTGCCGAAGGCCGCCAGCATCAGCCATCGCCGCATCCTCAACTGGGGTTTTTGGTTCGCCGGCCTCACCGGCGCCACGCCGCAGGACCGGCTCTACGACTGTCTGCCGCTGTTTCACTCCGTTGGCGGCATCGTCGCGCCCTGCAGCATGCTGGCCGCCGGCGGCTCGGTGGTCATTGCCGAAAAGTTCTCCGCGACGAATTTCTGGAACGACATCGTGCGCTTCGATTGCACGCTGTTCCAGTATATCGGAGAGCTCTGTCGCTACCTCCTCAAGGCGCCGCCCTCGGAATACGAGAACCGCCATCGCCTGCGACTGGTCTGCGGCAATGGCCTGCGCGGCGACATCTGGGACGACTTTCGGGAACGTTTTGCCATTCCGCGCATCCTGGAATTCTATGCCGCGACCGAGGGCAATTTTTCGCTGTTCAACGTTGAGGGCAAGCCCGGCGCGATCGGCCGCATTCCGCCGCTGCTTGCGCATCGCTTCCCCGCCGCGATCGTCAAGGTCGACCCCGATACCGGCGCGCCGCTGCGCAATGCGGACGGGCTCTGCGTGACCTGCGCCCGCGGCGAGGTCGGCGAAGCCATCGGGCGCATCGGTGTTGCCGATGACGGCGGTGGCCGTTTCGAGGGCTATACCGATGCCGGCGAGACCGAGAAGAAAGTTCTGCGCGACGTGGTCGCGAAGGGCGACGCCTGGTTCCGAACCGGCGATCTCATGCAGCTCGACGACAAGGGTTTCTTCCACTTCGTCGACCGCGTCGGCGACACCTTCCGCTGGAAGGGCGAGAACGTCGCGACCTCTGAAGTGAACGACGCCGTGCGCGAATTCCCTGGCGTCGTCGATGCCACCACCTATGGCGTCAGCATCCCCGGCGCCGACGGCCGCGCCGGCATGAGCACGCTTGTCGTCAACGACGGTTTCGACCTCACAGGCCTTGCCGCGCATCTCGCAGCGCGCCTGCCTCCTTACGCGCATCCGCTCTTCATCCGTATCGCACATGAGCTCGATGCGACCGATACGTTCAAGCAGAAGAAGGGCGAGCTCGCGCGCGACGGATTTGATCCGGACAAGGTTGCCGATCCGCTCTATTTCAGCGATCCGTCAGGTGGAAATTACCGGCGGATCGACGCCGCTTTCTATGCCGATATCGTTCGCGGTGCGGTAAGATTGTAGGCGCTGCTTCCCTAACCCCAGAATGTTGAAAAACCTGGGATTTGACATTTTCAGGATGCTTATCTCTGCTAGGTTTCGAGGTGGAGACAGGTAAGGGACGACCGCTGGTCGGGCGGTATCGGGGATGGCAAGTCAGAGGACAGTAGCGGACGTTGGCGACATTGATCGGGGCCAGACTCTTCTCGCCACTGCGCTTGCGTCGCCGAAGCAAAAGCGCATGGCGCTGGTCATCGCGGTCATCGCCGTGTTCGTCTTCGTCGCGGCCGTACCGTTCGTGCGCATGCCGCTTGCCAAGATGCCGGCGTTCATCCCGAGCTACGAAGCCGCACTGTTCTTCATCGACCTGATCACGGCGATCCTGCTGTTCGACCAATTCATCCGCCTGCGCTCGACGGGCCTGCTGTTTCTGGCCTCGGGCTATCTGTTCGATGCATTCATCATCGTCGCACACGCTCTGAGCTTTCCCGGCGCATTCGGGCCGGCAGGCCTGTTAGGGGGCGGCGCGCAGACCACGGCGTGGCTTTACGTGTTCTGGCACGGCGGCTTCTCGCTCTTCATCATCCTATATGCGCTTTGGGGGCGCTCGGAGGGGGCGGGTATCCCGACCTAGGCGCCGGACCGCGTCCGGGTCGCGATCGTCGTCAGCATTGTCGCCGTTGCCGTGCTGACGGTCGTCCTGACCCTGGTCGCGACCTCGGGGCATGACCTCCTGCCCGTGGTGATGCAGGGCAGCGACTATTCGATGCTGGTGACCAAGGGCATCAGTCCCGCCGTCTGGGTGCTGACCCTGATCGCGATGATCCTGCTCTATCGGCGTGAGCAGAGGGTCATGGATCTCTGGCTGATGCTCGTGATGTGGATCTGGCTGTTCGACATCGGCCTTTCCGCGGTGATCGGGTCGTCGCGCTTCGATCTCGGCTTCTACGCCGGGCGCATCTTCGGGCTCGTCGCGTCCGCCTTCCTGCTGGTTGCGTTGGTCATCGAGACGATCAAGCTCTATTCGAACGCCTTGGGTGCTGCGGCAAACGCCGAACAGAAACTCGCACAGCTCAAGCGCGCAAGTGCTGCAGTCGAGGCCAAGAGTGTCGGCAGGAAGGGCGGCGAGCCGGTCGAGCAATTCGTGCGCCGGCAGAATATCGAACGCTACAAGGCCATGCTCCGCTCACAGTCGCTTGACGAGGCGCAGCGGCAGACCATCGAGAAGCTCCTGGGCGAGGAAAACGCGAAGCATCGCGACGATTAGCGGTACGCGGCGCGTCCCCCGCAGGACTCTGCAGCATCACGACGCGACCGAAAAAGCGCAGATAGGTCGGATTTTATCTGAATTGTCCAAGAAGCCATTTACTTCTGTCGGGTAAACAAAGCGACATGGGAGGCGGGTGCTCGACGCTCCGCCGCAACGATAAAGAAGCGAGCAGGCCATGTCGGTAAGGTTAAAGATCCTTGAAGCCATCAAGCAGATCGCGCAGGAGCAGCACGTCAAGCTGCCGCCGCTGACAGACGATCTATCCCTTCATGAGACGGGCTTCGATTCGCTCGCCTTCGCCATCCTCGTCGCGCGCCTCGAGGACGAGCTCGGCACCGACCCCTTCACGATTTCCGAGGACGCGGCGTTCCCTTCGACCATCGGGGATTTCGTGCGGGCCTACGAAAATGTCCCCGCGTGAGATTTTTGCGCTCCGCGACTATCTGAGCCCGGAGCTCGGGGGACGCACGATCTCCGACGCCCATCACGTGGTGTCGCTGACGGATGTGCTGTCGCATACGGTTCTGGGTGGCCGCCTGCGTGAGCTGGCGGGCCGCTCCGTGCTGCTCAAGCTCTCGGACCAGCTCAGATCCGGCCTCGCCATGATCGAGCTCGACGGCATCGCGCGGCGCATGCTGCTGTGCCCGCCCGATCTCAATCCTGCCCATCTCGACGCGCTGATCGCGGATGCCGAGATCGATGCCGTCGTCACCGATGATCCGACGCAATGGGCTGACAAGGCGATTGCGCTGATCGTATCAGCGCAATTGCCGCCCGTCGCAGCCGCGCCAGCGAAGACCGAGCGCGCCACCGAATGGCTGATGCTGACCTCGGGCACATCTGGCGTGCCGAAAATCGCGGCGCATACGCTGGAAGCCCTCACGGGCGCCATCGTCGCCGAAGGTCCTTCGCGCGGCCCTGCGCCGGTATGGGCGACATTCTACGACATTCGCCGTTATGGCGGTCTGCAGATCTTCCTCCGCGCGGTGCTCAGCGGCGGCTCCATGGTGCTGTCCGATCCGCATGAGGCGCTCGGCGATCACGTCGCGCGGCTGAACGCGCGCGGTGTTACGCACATTTCCGGCACGCCGTCGCACTGGCGCAAGCTTTTGATGAGCGGCGCGGCCGCGCAGTTTGCCCCGGGCTATGTCCGCCTCTCCGGCGAGATCGCCGACCAGGCCGTGCTCGACGGGTTGAGGAATGCATTCCCCAATTCGTCGATCGGCCATGCCTATGCCTCGACCGAGGCCGGCGTCGGCTTTGCCGTCAATGACGGGCGCGAAGGTTTTCCGGCCGCCTATGTCGGCGTAAACCGCAATGGCGTCGAGATGAAGGTCGTCGACGGCTCGCTGCGCATCCGCTCCAGGCGTATCGCGCATGCCTATATCGGCCGCAACGCGACGGCGCTCGCAGACGCCGACGGCTTTGTCGACAGCGGCGACATGGTCGAGCTGCGCGGCGACCGCTACTACTTCGTCGGCCGCCGCGGCGGCATCATCAATATCGGCGGCCTCAAGGTTCATCCCGAGGAGATCGAGGCGGTCATCAACCGTCACCCCGACGTGCGGATGTCGCGTGCAAAATCGCGGAAAAGCCCGATCACCGGCGGCATCGTCGTGGCCGACGTGATCCTCGCCGACGGCACCGATCCGGCGCGCGCCAAGGAGATCCGCGACCAGATCGTCGCGCAATGCCGGGCGCAGCTCGCGTCCCACAAGGTGCCGGCGGTGATCCGCTTCGTCGATGCGCTCGACGTCACCCCGGCCGGAAAGCTGGCGCGATCAGATGCGTAACGTTCTCGTCACCGGCGGCAGCCGCGGCATCGGCCTCGCCATCGCAAAACGTCTCGCCGGTGCCGGCTACAACGTCATCGCGGCCGCGCGTCGCGAGAGCGAGGAGCTTGCGGCTGCGAAGGGCGAGGCGGATGGCCGCCTGCATTTCCGTGCCTGCGACCTTGCTGTGATCGACGCGATCCCGGCCTTCGCAAAATTGCTGCGCGACGAGTTCGGCCCGATCTACGGCCTCGTCAACAATGCCGGCCTCGGCACCGAAGGCCTGCTCGCGACCATGCACAATTCCGAGATCGAGGCCCTGGTGCAGCTCAACGTGCTGTCGCCGATCGTCCTCTCCAAATATGTCGTGCGGCAGATGATGGCCGACGGCGAGGGCCGCATCATCAACATTTCCTCGATCATCGCGTCCACCGGCTATAACGGCCTCTCCGTCTACGGCGCCACCAAGGCCGCCGCGACCGGGTTCACCCGCTCGCTCGCGCGCGAGGTCGGCAAGGTCGGCATCACCGTGAATGCGATTGCACCTGGCTTCATCGATACGGAGCTGACGCATAATCTCTCCGACGAAGGCCGCAAGCGCATCGCCGGCCGCAGCGCCTTGCGCCGTCTGCCCGAGACCGACGACGTCGCGCGCATGGTGGAATATCTGCTGGGCGAGGGCGGGCGTAACGTCACAGGTACAGTGTTTACGATCGACGCCGGGAACACTGCCTAACGGAACTGCGCCGCCACAATTGAGTTGACAGGGCTCAATTTCCTTTCGGCGGGTTTGTGCTTATGATGCCGCGCAATCGATGGCGTTACGTCAATCGATCTGCCCTAATCGACAGGGAGCCGTCCAAGGAGTCATCCATGACTGCTTCAAATCTGGGCCGGGTATCCGTGGAAGCATCGCAGCCAAAGCAGGCCGGCTCCAAATGCGTGCCCAAATGTCTGCCCATGTCGCATCAGAATTCCGGCGACCACGGCCACGAAATGTATCCGCAGCAATTCGTCCGGCTGGTCGGCTGCCACGAGACGCCGCCGACGCGCGCCAAGGAAGAGACCAAGCTGCATTAGCTTCAGTCCTGATGCTTCGGCAGGTCGATCCGCTCCCGTGAAAACTCCGGCGGCCCCTCGGTGAGGCGGCGGATACGCCGTTCGCGCTCATCGGCCGGCAGATCAGGATCGAGCATCTGGTCGATCTGCCTGACCGCAAGCTCCTCGATATCGCCGGAATGCGCCACGACGGGATGCTGGAGCGCGTGGGGCACGGGCGTGACCCTCAGGCCGATCTCGACCAGCTTGCGGATCGCGTCCGAGCGCGTCAGGTGATGGGCCTCGGCCCAAGCATCCACGGCGGCCGTGAGGTCTTCCGGCATTTTCACCGCGCTGACCGCATCGCGCCCCGTGCTAAACATACCGCAAGTAACCCCGTTCGGATCATTCATTTCTAGCCGCTCTTCGCCGCCCCGAGTTTGATGCCGATCAATGACGGGCCTGCGGCAATGCAGCGCGGACCGATCTTGTTGTCCGGCGCGGTTTCGGCCAATGATCGCGAACCCGATCGCGACTCTCTCCGTATCTTGCACGAATCTTGGCGAGCAACCCATTGGCCCCAGCGATGACTTCAGCTTCCGGCTTCTACGGCGCCATTCCCGTCTTCCGCGGCTTCGCCAAGCTGATGGACCCCGCGCTCTATTCGCCCTTGCCCGACGACTGGAGCATCGGGGTCGCCGATATCGTCGATTCCACCAAGGCGATCGCCGCCCAGCGCTACAAGGCGGTCAACATGGCGGGCGCGGCCGTCATCGCCTCCATCACCAATGCGCTGGAGGGGCGGGAATTCCCCTTCGTGTTCGGCGGCGACGGCGCGAGCTTTGCGGTGGCGCCCGACGATCTCGGGCGCGCCCGCGAGGCGCTGGCGGCGACCGCGACCTGGGTCCGCGAGGATCTGGATCTGAAAATGCGCGTCGCGCTGGTGCCGGTGAGTGCGATCCGCGCG